>NZ_CP115465.1:345000-595000 GCF_027912535.1 Brevundimonas sp. NIBR11
AAGCGCCGCGGCACGCCCGATGGGCCGCCGATCAGCGACTTGGCGCCCGGCTGCATGACGATGATGTCGGCGCTCGAGCGTTCGATCGTGGCGGTGAAGCCCTTGCCGATGCCGATGAAAACGCCGGTCATCGACAGGACGAGCAGGCCGGACAGGGCCAGAGCCATGACGGCGGCCATGTAGCGGCGCCACTCGAAGAGCAGCGTGGAAAGCGCGAGCGACATTGTCTCAGAAACACCCCTGACTTGCACCGTTATGTGACGCGCGGTCGGGTTCTCTCCAAGTTAAATCGGGGTAAGGGGACATGCCTCGTTATGGCCACGCTTGCCGCGTCGTCGGCGGGAGGCCTAGCTATCGTGCAAATGCGCCGGGTCGCCGGCCCCCTCCAGGAAGACGCCATGAATCATCGCTCGCTCGTCGCCGCCGTCTCGATGTCGGTCCTCGCCTTCGCGGCCTATCCGGCCAAGGCCGAGGAGGGGATGTGGACGTTCGACAACTTCCCCATCGCGCGGGCCAATTCGACGCTGGGGACGCATATCGACCAGGCGTGGCTGGATCGTGTGCGGCTGTCGTCGGTGAAGTTCGGCGGCTGTTCGGCCGGGATGGTGTCAGGCGAGGGCCTGGTCATGACGAACAACCACTGCGTGGCCACCTGCGTGGCCAACCTGTCGACCCAGGCCGTGAACTACGCCGAGACCGGGTTCACGCCGCGCGCCCGCGAGGACGAACTGAAATGCCCGGGCGGCACGGCCGAGGTGCTGACCGACATCAGTGATGTGACCGAGCGGGTGCGGGCGGCGGGCGCGGGCCTGACGGGGCAGGCCTTCAACCGGGCGCGCGACGCCGAGATCGGCCGGATCGAGCAGGAGGCGTGCGGTGACGCGACCGACAAGCGGTGTCAGGTCGTGACCCTGTATCGCGGCGGCCAGTTCAAGCTCTACACTTACAAGAAATACACCGACGTCCGTCTGGCCTTCGCGCCGGAGGATCGGGCCGCGACGTTCGGCGGGGATCTGGACAACTTCAGCTTCCCCCGGTTCGCCATCGATGCCGCCTTCATCCGGCTGTACGAGAATGACGCCCCAGCACGGACCCCAACCCACTTCCGCTGGAACGCCGACCGGCCGGTGGAAGGGACGCCCGTCTTCGTGACCGGCAGCCCGGGCGCGACGCAGCGTCTGCTGACCCAGGACCAGCTGTTCACGGTGCGCGACGTGGTCCTGCCGATGGATCAGTTGATCGCCTCGGAACTGCGCGGGCGGCTGATCCGGTTCTCGGAAGAGAGCGAGGAGAACGCCTTCATCGCCATGGATCCGATCGTGGGTCTGGAGAACACCTACAAGCGGGGTCTGGGCCGGATGCGCGCCCTGACGGATCCGGCCTTCATGGCGACGCGGGCCGAGGGTGAAGCGGACTTCCGGCGCCGCGTTGCGGCCGACGCCGCGATCGCCCAAACCGCCGCCGATCCGTGGGGCGCGCTGACGGCGGTCCAGCCGATCGCGCGCGAGCTCTATCCCGCCTACGCCCTGCTGGAAGGCGGGACGGGGATCGGAACGACGCCGGTGGCGGGCGGATCGCAGCTGTTCCTGTGGGCGCGGACGCTCGTTCGCGGGGCGCAGGAGCGGGCCAAGCCCTCGGCCGAGCGCTTGCCGGAGTTCGGCGATGCGCGCCTGTCGGCCGTGCAGTCCGGCCTGTTCGCCGAGCGTCCGACCTATCCGGCGCTGGAGCAGGTGCGGATGGAGTGGTGGCTGTCCAAGACGCGCGAATGGCTGACGGCGGACGATGGCCGGGTCCGGACGCTCCTGGGTCGCGAAAGTCCGGAAGCCCTGTCGGCGCGACTGGTCGAGGGGACGAAGCTGGCCGATCCGGCCGTGCGGCGCGCTCTGTGGGAAGGCGGTCTGGCGGCGATCGAGGCGTCGGGCGATCCGATGATCAAATATCTCCTGTCGATCCAGGAGCCGACCCGGGCGGTGCGCGAGGACTGGGAGACGCGGGTGCAGGCCCCGACCGATCAGGCCGCCGAACGCCTGGCGGCCGCACGGTTCGCGGCCTATGGCGACACGGTCTATCCGGATGCGACGGGCACGCTGCGTCTGACCTACGGCAAGATCGAGGGTTCGGACGTGCCGGGTCAGCGCTGGGGTCCGTTCACGACCTTCGGCGGGCTGTGGGACCGGGCGACGGGGGCCGCGCCCTTCGACGTGGCGCCGAAGCTTCTGGCCGCGCGCGACGAGATCGACCCGGACACGGTGCTGAACATGACCCTGTCGTCGGACACCATCGGCGGCTCGTCGGGCTCGCCCGTGGTCAACGCCGAGGGCGAGATGCTGGGAGCCAATTTCGACTCCACCGTCCTGACCCAGCGCAACGCCTACGGCTATGACCGCAACACCAACCGCAGCGTGATCGTGACGACGGGCGCGGTGACCGTGGCCCTGCGCGACGTCTACGACATGGGCCGGCTGGTGGAGGAGCTGGGGGTCCGCTGAGGCCCTTAACGCCGGTCCTCGTCAGGCAGGTCGAGCGAGTGATCCTCGCCTGCTGGCGCCGGATCGGCGTGGATGATCCTCGGCGCACGCGGGGCCGGCTTCGGCTGAGCGGGCGTCGGGGCCGCGTCGGGCTCGGCCAGCGACTTGCGAGCGGTGTCGAAATACTGCCATCCGGTCCAGACGGTGGCGATGGCGGCGAACCAGATCAGGCTGTCGGCGAAGAGCTGGAAATACGGCAGGTAGTCGAAGTCGAGGCCGAAGCCGTCCCAGTTGCGGGCGAACAGCTGGCAGCCCAGGGCGACCAGCTGGACGGTCGTCTTCCACTTGGCCAAGAGGGTGACTTCCAGCGTCACGCGACCGGCGATGGTCTCGCGCAGGGCCGAGACCGCGAACTCGCGGAACAGGATCAGGCCGCAGGGAATGGCGATCTGGGGCACCGAGCCACTCGTCAGAACGCCCAGGATAGCGCCGGTGACAAGAACCTTGTCGGCGATGGGATCGAGGATGGCGCCCCAGCGGGTCTCGGCATGCCAGCGGCGAGCCAGATAGCCGTCCACCCAGTCCGTCGAGGCGGCGACCACGAAGATGTAGAAGGCCGCGCGGTAGAGGCCGAACTGATCCTCGGGGCTCAGATAGGCCGACAGGATCGGCACCCCGCCGGTCGCCCCCGCCAGGATCAGGAACATCACCACACCGGCGACCAGACGCAGGCCGGTCAGGATGTTTGGGATCGGGTTGGCGTGGTGGGTGGGGGACATGGCGATTCCGTTGGCGAGCTGGCGAGACCACCATAGGCGGTCATCAGCGAACGCGCGCCTAGCTTAGCGGTTCAAACCGCGGCGCGCCTGTCAACTTGCGCAGGATGCCCTCGGCGATGCCGAAATGCAGTCCGACCAGCTCCAGGGTCCCGGCGGCTTCGCGCTCGGCGATCCAGGGGAAGGTGCGCAGGTTGCGGATCGAGAGGCGGACGACCGCCTCTTCGGACGCCTGCTCGACCTCGTTGGCGGGGACGGTTTCGGCGACGTGGCGGACGACGGGAGTGCCTTGGGCGATCCAGGGGGAGACGAAGTCCTGAACGCTTTCAGGTGCGCCGTTGCGCATGGCCGCGACGCCGCCGCAATGGGCGTGGCCCATGACAACGATGCGGCTGACCTTCAGCACCTTGACGCCGAACTCCAGCGCGGCAGAGACGCCGTGGAGCTGGCCGTCCGGCTCGTAGGGCGGGACCAGGTTGGCGACGTTACGGACCACGAACAGCTGGCCGGGGGCCGCGTCGAAGATCAGCGCCGGGTCCGCGCGGCTGTCGGAACAGGCCACGATCAGCGTGTGGGGCGTCTGGCCTGCGGCCAGGGCCTCATACTCGGCGCGGGCTTCTGGCCAGTGATCGGCGCGGAAACGGCGATAGCCGGAGATCAGGGGGTCATTGGACTCGTCGGTCATGCCTGCTGAATGCCCCAACCAGGCCGCGCCGCCAAGTCGGTCGGCGCGATGTGATCAGGGCGCGAACTGCGGATGGCGGGCGACGAAGACCTCGAAATTGTCGGGAGCGTCGGCGGACAGGGCCTTGGCGCGGGCGAGGTCCTCGGATCCGGCGGCGTCGCCCAGCGCGATGCGGGCCAGGCCTCGGCCATAAAGGGAGGCGATCAGGTTGGGGCGGTCGGCAAGCGCTAGATCGTAGGCGGACTTGGCCTCGGCGTAGCGCTCCATCTGCAGGAGGACCATGGCGCGGCTGTCGATGAAGCCGGCCTCGGCGGCGCCCGCGATGGCGGCGTCGCAATCGGCCAGGGCGCGGTCGAGGTCGAAGGCGGCGAGCGCCTGGCCCCAGCACACGTTGTTGAGCAGGATGGGGTCGCCGCGAGCTTCGGCGCGCAGCCGGTCGAAGTCGGCCCGGGCGCCGGTCACGTCTCCGGCCGCGGCTCGGGCGCGACCGCGCAGGGCCAGGACGTCGACGTTGTCGGGGGCGACGGCGATGGCCGCGTCGAGGGCGGGCAGGCCGGCGGCCGGATCGCCCTCCAGCCGGGCCAGACGCATTCCGGCGTCCAAGGCCAGATAGTCGGTCGCCGACTTCTCCAGGCGTTCGGCGATCAGGGCGCGGACTTCGTCGCGGCGATCCAGACGCAGGAGGATGCGCAGTTCCCGACTCGGACCCGCAGGGAGGTCCGGGGCGGCGGTCTTCAGGGCGCGGAAATCGACGAGGGCGCGGTCGAGGCGGCCGATCTGGTAGTAGGCCGCGCCTCGGCCCCAGAGCCCGGTGACATTGCCGGGATCGAGGCGAAGGACGACCGAATAGCTGACGACGGCCTCGGCTGGGCGCCCGTCGGCGAGCTGGACCGCGCCCTGGCCCAGGACGGCGTCGATGTCGGCGGGGTCGAGGTCGGCGGCGTGGTCGTAGTCTTCCTGAGCGCCGGCGAAGTCGTTGTTGTCGAGGCGGGCCTCCCCACGGGCAAGGCGGGCCTTGGCGTTGTCCGGCTCCAGTTCGACGGCGGCGTCGAGCAGGGCCAGACCGCCCTCCATGTCCCGAGCCTCGGTCAGGCGTTTGGCGCGCTCGATCAGGTCGTCGAGGTCGCTGTCGGCCGCGTCCAGGCGGCTGCGATCGGCGTCGGTGGCGACATAGGAAGCGGGCGCGCGGATGCGGACGACCGTGCCCGAGAGGTTCTCGTTGCGGGTTCGGGCGGCGGCCATGTCGGCGGCGGAAACTTCGTCGGTCAGGCTGGTCGTGGTGACGACGATGTCGGCGACGCCGTCGACGATCCGCGCCGTCCGCTCCAGCCGGTAGCCGCCCGCCTCGACGGTCTGGTCCGGGCCCTCGATGCGGAAACCCTCGCCGCCGTGGGGCAGGATGATCCGCGACCGGGTGCGTGAGCGGGCCGGATAGGTGTTGGTGTAAGGCGCGTCCTTCCAGGCGGCGAACAGGTCGGTGCGTTCGGCCTGGGTCGGCATGCCGAGCGCCGTGTCGGACAGGGAGAGGACCCGCCCGCCCGATCCCGAAACCCAGGCCATGCGGGTCGTGCCGGTCATCAGGAGGTGGAAGGTCTGGTCCCCCTCGTCATAACGAGTGTCGACGGAGCCGACCTTGATCTGCTCGTTGTCCTTGAAGGCCGAGAGGAGGAGGGTCTGAAGCTGAGCCGCCGGGATGTTGGCGACCTGCTGGCGGAAGGCGGTGGCGGCGTCGCCGGTGTAGGCGATGTCCATGTCCAGCCGGCCTTCGGCGTCCAGGCCGGACGAGGCGTCGAAGGTGACGAGGATGTCGGTGACGGCGGTCTCGGCCGGGGGCACGATGATCTCTTCGAGGTCGGAGCCGGCCCGGACAGGCAGGGCCCAGCCGAAGGTCGGCGGCTGGATCGTCGACAGGTCCCGATCGTCGACGCGGGTCCCGTCCAGCCAGTAGATCCGGCCGCCTACCGTGGCGCGGACGATGATGTGGTCGAACCAGGCCATCAGCGGCAGGCGCTCGTCCAGACCGTCGGACAGGCGGGTGCTGACCAGGGCCGGGACGGCTTCGATACCCAGGTTGTGGAGGAGGGCGATCAGGAGGGCGGTCTTGCCCTTGCAGTCGCCGTAGCGGGCGCGCCAAACGTCGTCGGCCGAGGCGGGGACATAGCCGCCCTCGCCCATCGACAGGGCGACGTAGCGGATCTGTTCCTGGACCAGGCGCAGGGCGGCGGCGGCCTGACCGGCCTGGGTCGGGTTCTCGGCGCGGATGCGGGCGATCTCGGCGTGGAGGGGGGAGTTCTCTTCCAGCACCTCGGCGCGAGCGTAGAGGGGAACCATCATGTCCGCCGCCTGGGCCCAGTCGCGGAAATCCGTGAACTGGACCGTGCGGTTGAAGTAGTAGCGGCGGGGCAGGTTGTCGGGCAGGCGCGAGGGCTGGAGGTCGCGCTCCTCGATTTCCAGCACCCACTGGTCGCCGACACGGCGGGGCGTGGCGGAGGCCCAGTCGCCGATGCCGCGGTAGCGCATGGCGAGGCTGGAGGGCCAGGTGGTGCGGGCGCGGTAGTGGTCGATGACGACCCCGACGTTCAACCCATCCAGGAGCTCGCGGTGCGGGGAGAGGACGCCGCCGTCGTCGTGGATGGTGAAGGCGGTCTCCAGAATGTCGCCGACGCGCAGGTCGCGGGGCTGGAGGGTGGCGGTCAGGACGCCGTCCAGCATGGAGGATTCGAGATTGTTCTCGCGGCGCAGGAGCTGGAACTCCTGACCGTCGAGGGCGTCGATGACCTGATCGCCGCGCAGGATGCGGACGGAGTGGACCTGGACCGACTGGCTGGGCGGGGCCCAGGAGGCGCTGATGGTGCTGAGGGAGCCCAGGCCCTGGGTCGTCTGGATGCGTGTGCGGCGGAGCGTATAGGTGTCCACGCCCTCGGCTGTGAAGCGGGTCTGCTCGTCCTGGGTCAGGATGCGGATCGGGGCGCCGTCGGGCGTCGAAGGGGTCGCGGAATCGGCCAGCGGCTGGACCCACGACGGGGTCGGGGCGCGTTCGACGTCCTGGGCGATCGACGGATTTCCGACGAGCAACACGATGGCCGCCAACGCCCAGACACACACGCGCACCATGCAGATCCCCTGTTTCCCGTCAGGGTTTAGCATGGAAAGCCCGCCGGGCCAGCCGTGGCGGGCCGGTTGCGACGGTGCGGGCCGGCATCAGGCCTTGCGGAAGAAGCCGTGGATGCGTTCGGCCAGGGCGCGATTGATGCCCTCGACCTTTTCCAGATCGACGACGGCGGCGCGGCCCACGCCCTTGGCCGAGCCGAAGGCGTGGAGGAGGGCCTTCTTGCGGCCGGGACCCACGCCCTCGATCTCGTCGAGCGGGTTCTTCTTGATGTCCATCGAGCGGCGCGTGCGGTGGGCGCCGTTGGCGAAGCGGTGGGCCTCGTCGCGCAGTCGCTGGATGTAGTAGAGGGCCGGCGACTTCAGCGGCAGCATGAAGGGCGGCTTGCCGGGAACGAAGAACCGTTCGAGGCCGGCGTCGCGGTCCGGACCCTTGGCCACGCCGACGGCCAGGATGTCGTCGAGACCGAGATCGGCCAGCACGGCCTGGACCTCGGCGAGCTGCCCGGCGCCGCCGTCGATGAGGAGGAGGTCGGGGCGGACGACGTCCTCGGCGCCCTCCTCCTCGTCCTTCACCAGGCGGGAAAAGCGACGGCGCATGACCTCGCGCATCATGCCGTAGTCGTCGCCGGGGGTCAGGTCCGTGCCCCGGATGTTAAACTTGCGGTATTGAGACTTCTGGAATCCCTCGGGACCCGCGACGACCATGCCGCCGACAGCGTTCGTCCCCTGGATGTGAGCGTTGTCGTAGATTTCGATCCGCTCGGGGCGGCTGTCGAGACCAAAGGCCTCGCAGACCTCGTCGAGGATTTTGCCCTGCGCCGACCCCTCGGCCATTTTGCGGCCCAGCGCCTCTCGGGCGTTGGTCAGGGCGTGGTCGACGAGGGATTTCTTGTCGCCGCGCATCGGGCGTTCGATGGAGACGACGCGGCGGCCGTCCGCCTCCTTGGCCTTCATGGAGAAGGCTTCTTCCAGCAGTTCCTTCTCGAACGGGACGATGTTGGAGAGGATCAGGCGGGCGACCGGCTTGTCCTCGTAGAACTGGCCGAGGAAGGCGGACAGGATTTCGGCGTCGGTGTCGGACTTGTCCACGCGCGGGAAATAGGCGCGGCCGCCCCAGTTCTGGCCGCCACGATAGAAGAAGACCTGGACGCAGGCCTGACCGCCCTCCGAGAACAGGGCGAAGACGTCCGCTTCGGCCACGCTGTCGGCGCTGACGGAGTTCTCCATGGCGATGGCGGACAGCGCCCGGATGCGGTCGCGCACGCGGGCGGCCTGTTCAAAGTCCATGGCCTCGGCGGCGGCGGTCATCTCCTGCGATAGACGGCCGATAACGGCGCGCGACTTGCCGCGCAGGAACAGCGAGGCCTCCTCGACGAGGTCGCCGTAGTCCTCGAGGCTGATAAGGCCGGTGCAGGGCGCGGAGCAGCGCTTGATCTGGTGCAGCATGCATGGGCGTGTGCGGGTCTCGTACACGCTGTCCGAACAGGACCGCAGGAGAAAGGCCTTCTGCAGGGTGTTCAGGGTGCGGTTGACCGCCCAGGTCGAGGCGAAGGGACCGAAATATTCGCCGTCGGTAGTGTGGGAGCCTCGGTGTTTCCGGACCTGGGGGGCGCGATGATCCTTTCGAATCATCAGTTCGGCGAAGGACTTGTCGTCGCGCAGGACGACGTTGAAGCGGGGCTTCAGCTTCTTGATGAAGTTGGATTCGAGAAGGAGGGCCTCAGTCTCCGACGCGGTGACCACCAGCTCCATCGAGCGGGTCAGCGAGACCATCAGGCCGATGCGCTGGGTGTGGAAGCGGCCTTGGGCGTACTGGAGGATGCGTTTCTTGATCGACTTGGCCTTGCCGACATAGAGGCAGGTCCCGTCCTCGCCGTACATGCGATAGACGCCTGGCTTGTCGGGCGCGCGGCGCGCCTCGTCGCGGATCAGGTCGGCGGCGACGAGCGGCTTCGAATCAGGGGCGGGCGTCTCCACGGTCATCGGGGGGAATATAGGCGTCCGGCGGCGATCTGTCAGAGCGGCTTGATCGGTTCCGGAGAATGACGGAGGTTCGCCGCGACCGGCGGGGCGCGCCGGGAACGAGGGACTACATCATGCGTCGCATCGTCATGGTTCTCGCAGCGGGAGGCCTGCTGGCCGCCTGTGGGCAGGAGGCGCAGCCGGTCGGGCCGGACGGCGCGCCGGCCCAGACACTCGACTACATCGACGCCGTGCCGATCGATAAGGACGCGCCCCCGCCGGTGGTTCAGCCGCAGACTGCTGACAAAAAGGAGGAGCCGGAGCAGGCGCGGGAAGAGGAGAGGGCGGAAGAGACCGCGGCGCCTGCGGCGGCGACCGTCGGTCCGGCGGCGCAGGCAACGCCCACTCCGCCTCGACCGGCCGCTCCAGCGAACGACGCCGCCGCGGCGACGCGCCGGGCGAACGAGGCCGTCGCGCCCCGGTCGGAGACCGAGGTCCCCTACAGCCCGAACTAGGCGTCCAGCTTTCCCTTCGCCTGATCAGCAGCGAAGACGACGTCCTTGTCCGGCTTGGACGACTTGCCGTCGGGTCGGTCGAGGCGCTGGAGGATGTGGCGGATGATGTTGAGGCGGGCGGTCTTCTTGTCGTCTGTGGCGACGATGGTCCAGGGGGCGTCCCTGGTGTGGGTCTCGGCCAGCATGCGGTCTCGGGCCTCGGTGTAGGCGTCCCAGCGGGCCTGGGCCTCGGCGTCAAGTGACGAGACCTTGAAGCGCTTCAGCGGGTCGGTCATCCGGTCGGCCAGGCGTTTGGCCTGTTCCTGCTTGGAGATGTCGAGCCAGAATTTGATCAGGATGATGCCGGAAGCGGTCAGCATCTTCTCGAAGCGCGGGGCGTCGTCGAGGAACTGTTCGTGCTGTTCCGGGGTGCAGAAGCCCATGACCGGCTCGACGCCCGCGCGGTTGTACCAGGAGCGGTTGAACAGGACGAGCTCGCCCGCCGCGGGCAGGTGGGGGGCGTAGCGCTGGAAATACCACTGGCTGGTTTCGCGCTCGGTCGGCTTGGGCAGGGCGACGACGCGGGTCTGGCGCGGAGAGGCGTATTCGGTGATCCGCTTCAGCGCGCCGTCCTTGCCGGCGGTGTCGCGGCCCTCGAAGACGACGAGGACCTTCAGTCCCTTCTCGATCGCCCAGGCCTGGGTGGCGACCAGTTCGATCTGGAGCGCCTCAAGCTCGGTGTCGTAGTCGTCCTTCTTGCCCATGGGTCTCGTCTCCGTGTCCGACCACGTTGCGATTTATTCACTGGCGCGTCGAGGGACCATGAATAGGCTCGCGCCATGATCATGACCCGCCGACAGATGATGGCCGCCGCGACGGCCGCCGCCCTGACCACCGCCACCGCCGCAAAGGCGCGGGACGACAACGGTCTGGACGCCGCCCTCCAGACCGCGTTCGACGGCGGGCAGACGCCGGCGCTCGGCGGCATGGTGGTGGGGCCGGACGGCGCGAGCTGGATGGGCGCGAAGGGCGTCAGACATACGGGCGGCGCTGCCGTCGGACCCGACGACCTGTGGCATCTTGGATCGAACACCAAGGCGATGACGGCGGCGGTCTATGGTCGGCTGGTGGACAAGGGGCAGGCGTCCTGGAGCGCGACGCTCGGCGAGGCCCTGCCCGACACGGCGATGGACCCGGTCTGGAAAGTCGTGCCCGTCAAGCAGATCATGGCCCATCGCGCGGGCTTGGCCGACGCCACCGCGCTCGGACAGGCCTGGCTGATGACGGCGCGCGCCGATCCGGCATCCCTGCCAGAGCAAAGGCGAGCGCTGACGGCGACGATGCTGGCCTCGCCACCGGCTGGCGCGCCCGGCGCCTTCGGCTACGCCAACAGCAACTATATCCTGATCGGCGCCATCATCGAGCGGATCACCGGAGGGTCCTGGGAGGACGCCATGCGGGCGGAACTGTTCGAACCGCTAGGCATCACGACCGGAGGCTTCGGCGCGCCGCAGGGAGACCAGCCATGGGGGCACGGCGCCGGCGAGGGCGTCGATCCCAGCGGTCCCGTGACCGACAATCCGCCGGCGCTCGGCCCGGCCGGGACGGTCCACATGAGCTTGTCCGACTATGGACGCTTCCTGCGGGTCTTCCTGAGCGACGGCGCCGGCTGGCTGAAGCCCGAGACGCTGGCCGTGCTGATGACGCCGGTCGGCGAGGGCGCGCCGCCTTACGCAGGGGGCTGGATCGTTCCGCCGGGCCAGCCGT
The DNA here is from genome assembly GCF_027912535.1 of Brevundimonas sp. NIBR11. Lineage (NCBI taxonomy): Bacteria > Pseudomonadati > Pseudomonadota > Alphaproteobacteria > Caulobacterales > Caulobacteraceae > Brevundimonas > Brevundimonas sp. NIBR11. Next base: position 356,264 of record NZ_CP115465.1, read on the forward strand.
GGGCGCAAGGACCCTGCCTGACGCACGATGGGTCGAACACGATGTGGTACGCGTCGACCTGGATCGCACCGGGGATCGGCAAGGCTTTCGTGGCCGTCTCGAACGACGCGCAGCGCGGGAGGTCGGCGTGCCAGGCTCTGATCCCGGGCCTCATTCAGGCGATCTGACGCAAGCCGCTGGTGGATCGACTTCGGTCCGGTCATGTTGATCGGACATGAAGCGCGATTTCGCCGATTTCTGGAACCTGATGTGGGAGCTGGCGCTGGGGGTCTGCGCGGCCTTCGCCCTGCTCAACGTCTTCGCCCCGCCGCAGGACCTGCCGTGGAAGCCGCTGGACCTGAACCATCCGGTCGGTCAGGCGACGGAGGCCAAGGTCGCGGACTTCGAAGTTCCCTTCGCCGCGCCGCCGGAACAGGTCCGAGGGGCGACCGACGCCTGTCTCCAGACGCTGAGGGACGCCGGGGTCCAGGTGCGGCGGGCCGATGACCGGGATGACGGCGGATTCTGCCAGGTTCGAGGCGCGGTCACGATCACCGGTGGGGCTGTGACGCCGCTGAAACCCGGCGGTCTGACCATGCAGTGCCCATTGGCCGTGCGCTATGTGATCTGGGATCGGCAGGTGCTGCAGCCGGCCGCGCAGTCGATCTATGGCTCCAGAGCTGTCGCGGTGAACAACTTCGGGACCTATTCATGCCGCCGCATCTATGGCTCCACCGACGTTCAGGACCGGCCCAGCGAGCATGCGCGGGCCAATGCGCTGGACGTCGCCTCGGTGACGCTGGCGGACGGCCGGACAGTGTCGGTTCTGAACGACTGGAGCGGACAAGGTCCCAACGGAACAGAGGGTTCCGGCTTCCTGAGGCGCCTCCGTGACGGGGCCTGCCGGGTGTTTTCGACGGTCCTGACGCCCGACTACAATGAGGCGCATAAGGATCATCTTCACCTCGATGGAGCCCCTCGGGGGCTGTGTGTGACCGCGCCTCGTCCATAGGGATCGCCCGGCGCACGAATCGTTTCCTGTTGACCGGGCTTTGCGGGTGGGGGAAAACACCTGCGCAATCCGGATTTCGCGTGGGGTCCAAACCTGCGTTCAGCTCCTTCTATGAACGAGCCTATCCAGATGGATTGTCGGGCCCCTCTGAAAGGGCGTCCGCCTGGAAAAGCGCGTTTATGGAGACGCAACAATGGCGACCGGTACGGTCAAGTGGTTCAACCCCACGAAAGGCTTCGGCTTCATCCAGCCGGAAAGCGGCGGCGCCGATGTGTTCGTTCACATCACCGCCGTTCAGAAGGCTGGCCTGACGGGCCTCGATGAAAACGCCAAGGTGTCGTACGAGCTGGAATCCCAGCGCGGCAAGACCTCGGCTGTCGACCTGAAGCTTCTCTGATCCAGCACGGATCAGGATCGCTGAAGTGATCTAGGCGGGCGCGGTTCCTTCGGGAGCCGCGCCCGTTTTGCTTTTGGAGCGATTGCTCCATTGGGCCAGGACGATGGCGGCGAGGACCAGGACGCCGCCGAGGGCCTGAACCGGGGCCAGGGTCTCGCCGAAGATCAGCCAGCCAAGGGCGGCGGCGACGATCGGCTGGATCAGGATGGTGACGGCGGTGATGGAGGCAGGCAGCTTGCCGAGCGCCCAGGCCACGCCCCCCTGACCGGCCACATGCATGACGCCCATGCCGACACAGGCGGCCCATCCTGCGGCGGTGGCGGGGATCATGTTTTCCCCCAGCAGCAGGGCGGCCGCGCCCATGACGGGGACGCCCGCGACCGTGGCCCAGAAGGTAATGCGCAGGGCGCCGGCGGTGGTCCGGGCCTGTTTCACCGTCAGGAAATAGCCCGAGTACCAAAGGGCGACCGAGACCGAGAAGATGTCGCCCAGCACCGGGTTGGTCCCCTGACCGGGCGCGGCGCCGGCCGCCATGGCGAAGGCCCCGCCCATGGCGAGCGCAAGCGCGACGATGAAGAGACGGGCGGGCCGCTCCTTGAACACGAACCAGCCGACCAGGGTGACGACGACCGGAGTGAGGTTGCAGAGGACCGTGGCGTTGGCGACCGAGGTCATGACGATGCCGTAGTGCCAGAAGCTGAGATCCATCGCGAAGAAGAGGCCGGCGAGGAGCATCCATTTCGACGGGCGGCCGAAGCCTTCGCCGCCGGGGCGGCCGATGAGGATCAGCAGGAGGGGGAGGGCGAAGAGCAGTCGCCAGAACCCCGCCGCCGCCGGGCCGGTTTCGGTCAGGCGCACGAGAATGGGCGCGAGGCCCAGGATGCTGGCGGAGACCAGCACCACGATCAGGGGGATCAGGCGGGAGGGGGCGGCGGCAGGCATGACGTCGCATACAGCTTACCCTCCGCCAGAGGGAGAGGGCTTGAGCGCCCGTGAGCATCGCGAGCGGACTTGCGCGAAAGGGTGAGGGCCGTGCCTCACCGTGAAAATCCGCCGCTCACCCTCTCGCGTGGCCGATCGCTGCGCTCGTGGACGCTCAACCCGTCTCCCAATGAGAGAGGGAAGTCAGATCAGAAGCCCAGTTCCTCCCTCAACTCCTGCGCCGTCACCCCAGCCTCGCGCAGGGCCGCCAAGGTCACCGACCCGTCGCGCTTCGCATACCGTTTCCCATCCGGTCCCAGCAGCAGCCGGTGGTGGCGATACACCGGCGTCGGCAAACCCAGGAGGGCCTGCAGCACACGCTGGATCGAGGTGGTCTGAATCAGGTCCTCGCCCCGGATGATGTGGGTCACGTCTTGCAGGGCGTCATCGACGACAGAGGCGATGACGTAGCCGGCGCCGATGTCCTTGCGGCCCAGGACCATGTCGCCGAGCCGTTCGGGCGTCGCTGTCTTCATCCCATGATCGGCGGCCTCCTCGATCCAGGTCAGATGCTCGAACCCGCCGAGGCGGTCGCGGGCGGCCGCGAGGGACAGACGCCAGGCGAAGGGCTGGCCCGAGGCGAGCTTTTCGGCCTCTTCGTCGGGGGCGAGAGGGCCGCCGGCGAAAGCGTGGGCGTCGGCGGGATCGTCGGCGTGCGGGGCCATGCCGGCCAGCGCCATCAGTTCCTTGCGCGTCCGGAAGCAGCGGTAGAGGACGCCCATCTCGCGCAGGCGATCCAGAGCCGCATCGTAGTCGGCGCGATGTTCGGACTGGCGGCGGACCGGCTGTTCCCACTGGAGGCCCAGCCATCTGAGGTCGTCGAGGAGGGCCTCTTCATAGGCCGGACGACAGCGGGTGAAGTCGGTGTCCTCGATGCGGAGAAGGAAGCGACCGCTCGCCGCCTGCGAGGCCGTGAAGGCCGTCAGGGCGGAAAAGGCGTGGCCGCGATGCAGGAGGCCCGTCGGCGAAGGCGCGAAGCGGGTGACGAAGGTCAAAGCCGACGGATCGCCCCGGCCTGTTCGGCGCGCGCCACCCCCGCCCGGAGCGCCTCTACAGGTATGCCGTCGAACTGGGCCAGCAGATCCTCCAGGGCGAAACGCTGCTGATCGAACATCCAGTGCATGGCGATCGCCACCGGTCCGTGGAAGACGGGCGCCGCGACGGCGGTGCGCTGATACAGGGTGAGGGGTTTGCGCGCCGGCAGTTCGTAGGACGCCGGGCGGGGCGTGAGGGCGTGCTGCATCTGGGCCAGCTCGCTGACCAGGGCCGGATGTTTGCTCAAGACGGCGAGGCGGCGTCCCAGATCCTCGAGGTGATCGGCGAGGGCCCTGCCTCCGTCCTTTTCGGCGGGCGGAAAATAGGTGCGGAACGCCGGGTCCGTCATCGCCGCCCGTTCCAGGAGGGTGAAGAGGATGCGGCCGTAGAGGGGCGTGACCGAGAAGCTGATGTGGAGCGAGGCCGACGATCGGTCTCCGTCGGCGAGGGCGTCGTGATACCAGCCGCGCGGCAGGTAGAGGAGGTCGCCGGGCTTCATCCGGATTTCCTGCATCAGGGCGCCGCGCCGGGCCTCGAAGGCCGCGCGAGGATCGCCGGGCGGCATGGTGACCGGCGTGTCCTCCTGGTTCGCATAGAGACGCCAGGTCTTCTCACCCTCCATATGGATCGCGAAGACGTCGTGGGCGTCATAGTGGCTGGCGAAGGCCTGAACCCCGCCGAAGGAGCAGTAGGCGTTGGCGCCGACAGAGGCCGCGAAGGTGCGGCCCAGCATCTCTGTCACCGCCGACAGGGCAGATGTGCGCCACTGAACGTCATTGCCGACCAGGCTGGCGCCGGCGGACAGAAGGACTTCGACCCGAGCCGGCTGGGGGCGGTGCGAGGGGCCAGACTGGGTCTGAACCGTTGAACAATACTGATCCTCAGGGATCGGCTCACTGTTCATCACCAGTTTGAGGTTCTGGCTGGTCCAGCTGGAGGTCTGGTTCAGAAGGACGTTGAAGCCGGCCCAGTCGATGAGGGCGCGGCTGGCGTTGCCCGCGGCCGGCAGGTGCAGGGGTTTGCGCCCCAGGTGCTCGCTCATGAAGCGATCGACCGGGAAGGGGTGAAGCAGCTCGGCGAACGTCGGCATGGCGAAACGCTAGAATTGGCCTTGGGCCTTGTCCACCGTCGAGACCGCTTTCGAGGCCGGTGCGGATGCGCGGCTTTCGGCCGTCGTAGGCGCCGGGGAGAGGTGATCGTCGTGGCGAGATCGTCCACACTGGCGACGACCCGCCTTCGATCGACTGGACCCGGATGCCCCTCACGCCTGAAGAATTGATCGTCGCGCGCGAGCAACTGGTGCGGCTCGATCCGGCGCTGGCGCGAGCCCATGCCCAGACGCCGTTGTTCGAGTGGCGACGGGGAGATCACGGGTTCCTGGGGCTGTTCCGGATGATCGTGGATCAGCAGGTGTCGATGGCCTCGGCTGCCTCGGTCTGGGCGCGGTTGCAGGCGGGGCTGGGGGAGATCACGCCGGAGAGCCTGCTGGCGCACGACTTGGAGAGCCTGAGGGGGATGGGTTTGTCGCGGCAGAAGGCGACCTATGGTCAGGGGATCGCCCGGGCCCAGCTGGACGGGACGGTCGATCTGGAACACCTGTCGACGCTGGACGACGAGGCCGCGATCGCGGCCCTGGTGTCACTGAAGGGCGTGGGGTCGTGGACGGCCGAGGCCTACCTCCTGATCTGCGACGGGCGGACGGATGTCTTCCCGGGCGGAGATATCGCGCTGCAGGAAGCGATCAAGTGGGCGGATCGGCTGGAGCACAGGCCGGACACCAAGGCGGCCTATGCGCGCGCAGAGATATGGCGGCCGCACCGGGGCGCCGCCGCGCATCTGCTGTGGGCCTGGTACCTTGGGGTGAAGGCCGGTGAGATCGTGCTAGACCCCCCTTCGACGTAGCCCCCGCGACGCGCGGGAGGTAACAGGATGTCTTCGTGACCGGCCTTGTGCATCCCGACCTGATCAGCCCCGCCCTGACGCACCCGGAGACGGTGCTGGGCGCGCTCGACTTCGCGGGCGTGGCGGTGTTCGCCGCGACCGGGGCGCTGGCCGCCGCGCGGGAAAAGCACGACCTCGTCACCTTCGCCTTCTTCGCGGCCATCACGGGCGTGGGCGGGGGGACTCTGCGGGATCTGTTGATCGGGGCGCCGGTCTTCTGGGTGCAGGACTGGCGATACATCGCGGTCTGTCTCGGCGGGGCGCTGGCGGTCTGGCTGGTGGGCGCCGGCGAGTGGCGGTTCCGGGCCTTGCTCTGGCTCGATGCCATCGGGCTGGGAGCCTATGGCGTGCTCGGCGCGGCCAAGGCCGAGGCGTTCGGGGTGCCGCCGCTGATCTGCATCGTGATGGGCGCGCTGACGGCCTGTTTCGGCGGGATCGTGCGGGACATCCTGGCGGGGCAGCCGTCGATCCTGCTGCGGCGCGAGATCACCATCTCGGCGGCCCTGCTGGCGGCGACCCTCTATGTGGTGGCGCGTCAGTTGGGACTGGACCACTGGCCGGCGGCCTTGATCGCCGCGCCGATCGGATTCGCGCTCAGGGCCGGCGCCCTGGCCTGGGGTTGGAGCCTGCCGGCCTTCCCCGGCGGGTTCATCCGCAAGGGCTCGTCATGAAAGCTCCGCATCACCGTCGTGGCGATGCGGACGAATCGGGCGTAGGCTCCTCTCACTAGAGAGAAGGAGAGACGTCTTCAGTCCGATTTCCTCGATTTTCGGCGTGAGCGGGAGGATCTGATGCAGGTCCTTCACAAGCCGCCGTCCGGCTATCCGGCCCTAGTGCTGAACGCCGATTTCCGCCCGCTGTCCTATTACCCGCTGTCGCTCTGGCCGTGGGAGGAGGCGGTGAAGGCGGTCTATCAGGACCGCGTGGACGTCGTGTCGGTGTACGACAAGGTGGTCCGCAGCCCGTCGCTTGAGATGCAGATTCCCAGCGTCATCGCGCTGAAGTCCTATGTCGACCAGAACCGCAGCCCGGCCTTCACCCGGTTCAACGTCTTCCTGCGCGACGGCTTCACCTGCCAGTACTGCGGTGATACGGCCGAGCTGACGTTCGACCATGTGATCCCGCGCAGCCGGGGCGGGCGGACGACCTGGGAGAATATCGTCGCGGCCTGTTCGCCCTGTAACCTGAGGAAGGGCGGGCGGACGCCGCAGCAGGCGCACATGCCCATCCGCCGGGCGCCGCACCGGCCGAACGCCTTCCAGCTTCAGGACGCCGGACGCCGGTTCCCGCCGCACTATCTGCACCAGAGCTGGTTGGACTACCTCTACTGGGACATCGAGCTGGAGCCTTAGGCTGTCTCGCTTCCGCCGCGCGCACCGGTTAGAGGACGCGGCCCGATCCGGAACGGCCGCGTGTTCGCGACGTTGACGGCTCGCCCCTCACACCAGGTCGTCCATGAAAATCCGCGTCCGCGCCGAGCTCGTCTATCGTTTCGATCCGCCGACGGATGCGATCTACAAGATTCAGGTCGCGCATTGGCCGGGTCAGGACATCCTGCAAGAGCGGCTGACGGTCACTCCGCCGCAGGAACTGCATGAGGACGAGGACACGGAGTTCGGAGCCCGGACGCTGCGCGCGCGGCTGTCGGGCGAGGTCGCCGTGACCTATGAGGCGGTGGTGGACAACGGCAAGCTGATGGGCCTTCCGCCGGGGGTGACGCAGCATGACTGGAACGACTTGCCCGCGGAGGTTCTGACCTATCTGTGGCCCAGCCGCTACTGCCCGTCGGATCAGTTCGGCCGTTTCGTGGAGCGACAGTTCGGCGAGACGACCGGTGGTGAGCGGGTCCTGGCGATCCTGGGATGGATCAAGGAGAACATCGATTACGAGCGGGGCGTGTCGGACTCGGAGACCACGGCGGCGCGGACCTTCATAGATCGGGCCGGGGTGTGTCGCGACTTCACCCACATGGGCATCACCCTGTGCCGGGCCTCCGGCATTCCGGCGCGTGCGGTCAGCGCCTATGCGCACCAGCTGACGCCGCCGGATTTCCACGCCATCTTCGAGGTTTGGCTGTCGAACGGCTGGTGGCTGGTCGACCCGACCGGACTGGCGCCGATCGAAGGGCTGGTTCGGATCGCCTGCGGGCGCGACGCGGCGGACATCGCCTTTCTGTCCACGCAGGGGTCCTGCGCGATGGTGCGTCAGTCGATCACGGCGGTGGCCGCCTAGTCGCCTACTGCGTGGAGGCGCGGTCGGTGCGGCGGCGCCCCTGGTAGGTTTCGATGAAGTCGAGGCGCCGCAGGACCTTGTTCTGCGGATCGATGACAACGTGGGCCCCTGTGGGGACGCGGATCGAACCACGGCCGCCGGTCATGGGAAGCGTATGGACGCGGCCGTCGACCGAGATCTCGACCGGCATGGGAAAGTCCGCGCCGTCGCCGGTGGTCCACGACACGTCGAGCGTCTCGCCGTCGCGCGTCTCGTTCAGGACCGGCAGAGCGGCCTGGTAGAGGTAGCCGCGGAAGAACCAGCCGTAGTCCTTGCCGGTGACCGCGTTGACGATGCGTAGGAAATCCGGGGTCGAGCGATAGATCGGCTCGAAATTGCCCGGGCGCGGGTCGGGGCGGCCGTAGACCAGGGTGGTGACCGACCGGAAGAAGGCCTCGTCGCCGATCAGCATCCGCAGGGAATGGGCGATCAGCGAACCCTTTGAATAGATGTCGTTGCCCGGCCCGACCTCGCCGTCATAGACCTCGGCTTCGGTCTTGAGCTCACCAGAGACCACGGGGAAGCGGTTCATCAGGCCCTGCTGCTGCTCGGCCAGTTCGGTCTGCATGTAGCGGTCGCCGTGCAGCCAGGCGCCGTAGAGGGGCTGCATATAGGAGCCCAGACCCTCGTGCAGCCACATGTCGTCGGCATTCGCATTGGTCATCTGGTTGCCGAACCACTCGTGGGCCAGCTCGTGCTGCAGCAGCCAGTCGTAGCCTTTGCCGTCCAGCCGATAGCTGTTGCCGTAGGCGTTGATGGTCTGGTGCTCCATGCCCAGGTGCGGCGTCTCCACCACGCCCATCTTCTCGTCGGAGAAGGGGAAGGGACCGACGGTGGCTTCGTAGAAGTCCATCTGCAGCGGGAACTCTGCGAACAGGGCTGCGGCTTTCGCCGGATCGTCCGAGGTCAGATGCCAGAAGGACATGGGGAAGGTGTTGCCGAAGCGGCTGCGATATTCCGTCTTCAGCTCGGTGTAGGGACCGATGTTGAGGGCGACCGCATAGGTGTTTGGCTGGGCCGCCGACCAGTTCCAAGTGGTCCAGCCATCGCCGTGATCCTGGGTTCCGAGGAAACGACCGTTGGACGGAGCGGAGAGGCCAGTCGGAACGGTGATGTGCAGATCGACGCGGCCGGGCTCGGCCAGGGGGCTGTCGATACAGGGCCAGAACAGATCGCAACCCTCGCCCTGCACGGCCGTGGCGATCCACGGTTCGCCGCCGGGCGCCGTGGACCAAACGAAGCCGCCGTTCCACGGGGCGCGCGGGGCGACGCGGGGATGGCCGGAATAGGCGATGGTCAGGGTGGCGGACCGGCCCGCTGTCAGGGGACGCGCGAGGGGCACGGTCATCCGGCCCTCGGGATTGGTCCAGTCGGAGACGGCCTGACCGTCCACGGTGACGGCCGAGACGTCGAAGACGGTGTCCAGCTCGACCACCAGGGCGGCGACGGGCGCGGTGGCGGTCAAGGTCAGCGCGGCCGTGGCGTCGATGGCCTTGTCGTCGGGCCTGACCTTGATCGCCAGGTCGACGAGGTCGATGCGCACCGCCTCCTGTTCCGGCGTGCGCGGCTGATCCGTCATCAGGGTGAAGGCGGTCGACTCGCGCGGGGTGGCGTCCTGGGCGAGGGCGGGACTGGCCAGAAGAGCGGCGACGGCGAGGGCGGTCAGGGTCGTGCGCATGACGGGCCTCAGCTGGCGGACCGGGCGGTGCGTTCGGCGGCGGCGCGCTCGCGTTCGGCCTGGTTGTAGGCCTGCAGGTCGTCGATGACGTCGAGCTGGCGCAGCAGTTTGTTCTGCGGATCGATCAACACGGTCGCGCCGGCCGGCACGGTGAGGGTCGTGCGGCCGTCCGGCATCGGCACGGTCTGGGACCGGCCGTCGATCTCGATCTCGACCGGCATGGGGAAGTCGCCGCCGTCGCCGGTGGTCCAGGTCAGGGTCAACCGGTCGCCCGAACGGGTCTGGGCGAGCACCGGCAGGGCCGCCTGATAGAGGTAGGCGTTGAAGAACCAGTCATAGTTCCGGCCGGTCACCGAGTTGACGATTGCGTTCATCTCGCGCGTCGAGGACGTCTGCGGCACGAAGTTGCCGGGGCGGGGGTCGGGACGGCCGTACACCAACCGGCGGATGACTTCGTAGAAGTCGTCGTCGCCGATCGTCATCCTGAGGGTATGGGCGATCAGCGAGCCCTTGGAATAGATGTCGCCGCCGGGACCTTCGGAGCCGCCGTAGACCTGATTGACCGTGCGATCGTGCCGCGAAACCACCGGGAAGCGGTTCACCAACCCCTCGCGCTGATGCTGGAGTTCGGACTGCATGTAGCGTTCGCCGTGCAGGTAGCGGGCGAACAGGGGCTGCATGTAGCTGCCCAGGCCTTCGTGCAGCCACATGTCGTCGGCGTTGTGGTTGGTCAGCTGGTTGGCGAACCATTCATGGCTGAACTCGTGCTGCAGCAGGGTGTCGTAGCCGCGCGCCTCGACCTTGTACGCGTTGCCATAGGCGTTGATCGTCTGGTGCTCCATGCCGAGGTAGGGGGTCTCGACCACGCCCATTTTCGAGTCGCCGAACGGATAGGGGCCGATGGTCGCTTCGAAGAAGTCGAGCATCGGCGCGAACTCGGCGAACAGACGGGCGACCTTGGCCGGGTCGTCGGAGCGCAGATGCCAGTAGTGCATCGGGATCGTGTTGCCGAACCGGCTGGCGTAGGAGGCCGTGACCTCCTCGTAAGGGCCGACGTTGATCATCCCGGCGTAGATATTCGGATGAACGATCGACCAGTTCCAGGTCTTGGTCCCATCGGCGTTCTCGGTCATGCCCTTGAAGACGCCCGGTCCCGGGGCCGAGACATTGCCGGGCGTGGTGACGTGCATGTCCAGCTGGCCGGGCTCGGCATGGGAGTTGTCAATGCAGGGCCAGACCAGGTCGCAGCCGTTGAGCTGGACCGCCGATCCGACCCACGGCTCGCCGGTCGGGGCGGTGGCCCAGACGAAGCCGCCGTTCCATGGCGCGCGGGGGGCGACGCGGGGCGCGCCGGCGTAGGCGATGGTCAGGGTCGGGGTGGCGCCGGCGGCGAGGCCGGCCGGAACCTCGACGGTCAGGCGGCCCTCGGGATTGGACCAGCGGTCGGCGGGGACGACGGCGCCGTCCAGCCGGATCTCGGAGATGGTGAAGAGGGTGTCGAGCTCGACCGCCAGCCGCTGGATCGGGGCCGTGACCGTGAAGTCGAGGATGGCGACGCCCTCGATCGACTTCGTTTCCGGCAGGACCTTGATCGACAGATCGGCCTTGTCGAAGCTCAGCGCCTCCTGCTCCGGCGTGCGGGGGTTGTCGGTCTCGAGCGTGAAGGCGGTCGGCTGTCGGGCCCCGGCCGCGTGAGGCTGGGCGTCCTGAGCCACCGCGGGCGCAGTTGCCAGGAGGGCGAGGACGGATGCGGCGCAGGCGAACTTGATCATGACCGAGGCCCCGATGAGACAGCGGCGCCAACCTATCGAACCGGCGTCCCGGGGCAACGGCAAAGAAAAAGGCCGGTGTCGCCACCGGCCTTGTTCAAATATCTTTCGGACGCCTCAGGCCGCGGCTTGTTCGGCCAGCTTGGCCTTCACCTGACGCTTGATGCGCTGGGCGGTCGGCGACAGGTTCTCGTCGTTGGCCTTGATGATAAACGGGTCCAGGCCGCCCTTGAAGTCGAGCGTACGCAACGCGGCGTTCGAGATCCGCAGCGAGTACGACTGTCCCAGGGCTTCCGAAGCCAGCTTGACCTTCTTCAGCGACGGCAGGAAGCGGCGCTTGGTCTTGATGTTCGAGTGGCTGACCGAGTGGCCGACCATCGGGCCGACACCGGTGAGTTCGCAACGACGCGACATCGTCTGATCCTTGAGGTGGCGCCGTCCCGAACCGTGGAAGGGCGCATGAAACAAATGCGCGCGGGGGAGGTCCCCGCGCGAGAGGGGGCCGTATAGAGGAAGCGATCCCGCGCCGTCAAGGGATTGGGCTCTGAATAGACTCAAGGAACCGTTCCCGCGCCTCCATGCGTTCATGCGTCGTTCAATCGCCGCGTTTCAATGCTCAAGCTCACCGGACTGACCCGGGGATGAGATCCATGATGACCTTGCCTGCCGTTCTGATGCGCGCCGTCGCCATCACCGCACCCGCCCTGGCCGGAGCGATACTGCTGGCCGCGCCCGCCTCCTCGACCCAGGCTCAGGCCTCGGCGAGCGAGGTCCTGCCGGGCTACTGGGAATACACCACCAGCGCCGTAGGCATTCGGTCGACCGAGACCAAATGCGTGCGCCCCTCGGAGATCAATCGCTTCTTCGGCGGCCTGTCCACGCGCCGCTGGCGCTGCACCTATCCGACGCGCGTCGTCGGCGGCGGGACCGCGCGGTTCGAAGGGACCTGCACCGACCCTCGCGGCCGCCATGTCAACGTGCGCCTGGGCGGGTCCTACCAGCAGGAGAGCTTCCGCTTCACCGGCGGGGCCCAGCTGGCGCGAGGCACGCCGTATCTGCCGGCTTCGATCACCGCGCGTCGCGTGGCGGCGGTCTGCCCGGCCGGGGCGGAGTATTTCTGACGCTCCCGGCGCCGACCAGAGAAAGAAAAAGGCCCCGGAGCGATCCGGGGCCTTTTCCATATCGGCGACGTCGCCGTGATTATGCGGCTTCGGCTTCTTCTTCCGCATCGGCGGCTTCGGCGGCGGCGATGACGGCCTTCTTGGCGCTCAGCGATTTGGAGAGCAGCTGGACGGCGGCGTCCTTGTCGATGCGGTTGGCGGCGGCGACTTCGCGAGCCATGCGGTCCAGAGCCGATTCGTAGAGCTGACGCTCCGAGTAGGACTGTTCCGGCTGGGAGTCGGCGCGGTGCAGGTCGCGGACCACCTCGGCGATCGACACGAGGTCGCCCGAGTTGATCTTGGCTTCGTATTCCTGAGCGCGACGCGACCACATGGTGCGCTTGATGCGGGCGCGGCCCTTCAGCGTGGTGAGGGCCTTGGTCACGACGTCGTCGGCGGCCAGCGAGCGCAGGCCGGCCGTCTTGGCCTTCTTGGTCGGGACGCGCAGGGTCATCTTCTCGTGGTCGAAGGTCACGACATAGACTTCCAGCGACATGCCGGCGACTTCCTGGGTCTCGACCGCGGCGACCTTGCCGACGCCGTGGGCAGGATAGACGACCGCGTCGCCAACCTTGAATTCCAGACCGCTCTTGTTCGTCATGTCATTCCTTTCCCGGACGCAGGAGAAGGGCATCGAAGGCGCGAAGGACAATTGCTTCCGAACCGGCGACGGGGGTCGCCGATGGGAATGATGCAGTCGTCAGTCGTGGAAACGGATCACCCAACCTCTGGCCGACCCCGTCTTCATGGACGAGGTTCTGTCGCAAACGCGGGCGGCGCGTAGGAAACGCATACCGCCCGACCCAATGTGAAGGAACATATCACAAAACGAGGCAATTTCAAAACGTCGCGTGCGTCGGCTGCCAGACCGTCGCTATTCCTGACCCGGAGCTTGGGCGAAAAGTTAGGGCGGCCTCAGGATCCCTTGCCCGGCTTGGGCGAGAAATATTTCTCGAACTTGCCGGTCTCTCGTTCGAACTGTTCCTTGTCCGCGGGCGGCGTGCCCTTGACCGTGATGTTCGGCCAGACCTTGGCGTACTCGGCGTTGACCTGAAGCCACTTGCCGTCGGGCTCGTCCTCGGTGTCCGGGACGATGGCGTCGACGGGGCATTCGGGCTCACACACGCCACAGTCGATGCACTCGTCCGGGGCGATGACGAGGAAATTCTCGCCTTCGTAGAAGCAGTCCACCGGGCAGACCTCGACGCAGTCCATGAACTTACATTTCACGCAGGCGTCGGTGACGATGTAGGTCATGAGCGGGCGGGCTGACGTTCGGTGCGGCGAGAGAGGCCCGGCAGATGACCCCGAGAAGGTCCGGTGTCAACCGGAGGGGAAGAGCAAAGGTCGGGGTTGTCTCCAAGGCCACAGCCGCTATTTGCATCAGTGTCGATTGCAGTTATGCGGTCGCCATCCCCCAGAACGGAGCGCCTCCCCATGCTGAACCGCCGCCTTCTCGCCCGCACCGCCGTCGCCGGAGCCCTGGTGCTCAGCCTCGTCGGCGGCGTCGTCACCGCCCAGACCGCCGCGACCCGCAACCCCGCCGAGGTCCAGGCGGGGACTTACAAGCTGGATCCCGCGCATGGGAAGATCACTTGGTCGGTCGAACACCTGGGCTTCTCGACCTACTACGGCCAGTTCATAAACGTGGCCGCCGACCTGACCCTCGACCCGGCCAACCCCTCGGCCTCGACCCTGACGGCGACCGTGCCGCTGACCGACGTGGCGCCAAACAACGATGCGCTGAAGGCACACCTGCAGACGCCGGACTTCTTCGACACGGCCAGGTTCCCGACCGCAGCCTTCGTCGCCACCTCGATCGTCATCGACGAGGACGACGCCTCGGAGGCCGAGGTCACGGGCAATCTGACCCTGCACGGCGTCACCAAGCCGGTCGTGCTGGACGTCGAGTTCAACCAGGCCGGTCCCTCGATGGGCGGGGTCTACAAGGTCGGCTTCGACGGCGAGACCATCATCAAGCGCTCGGAGTTCGGCATCAACTTCGGCCTGCCGGCCATTGGCGACGAGGTGGAGCTCCACATCGAAGGCGAGTTCATCAAACAACCCTGAAGGGGCCTACCGCTCGACGCACGGCATCTCGCCGCTTTAGGCGGGTTCGTCGTCAGTGAGTGAGGAATAGAGGGCGCGGGCCTCCGGCGGAGGTCCGCGTCGTTCGCCCAAGGCCTCGACGCGGACGGCGGTGACCCGGCCGTTGATCGCGAAGGTCAGGTCGTCGCCGGGGTGGACGCAGCGACTGGGCTTGTCGAGCCGGGTCTGTTTTCCGTGATGGGTCAGCCTGACGGCGCCCTTCTCGACCAAGTCGGCGGCCAGACCGCGCGTCTTCACGAACCGCGCGCGCCACAGCCAGATATCGACGCGAATGCTGTCTTCGCTCATTGGGGAACGAACCGAACTGCGGTGTTTGCCGACCAGGCGCAACGAGAGCGATTGCCGTCATTGCCGAGGCGGCAGACGGCAAAAAATCCACGGCCGCGAACGCAATCACTGCCGAAAGACAGGCCGACCCAGCGAAGACCGCAATCCCGGAGCGAACGGCCGGGGCTCAAGGCGCCGTCTTCTTCCGCCTGGGCCGCTTGCGGCGGGCGGGCTGAGCCGGGGCGGTCAGTTCGGCGAGCCTGGCGAAGGGCGAGTCGGGGCGGGCGAGCACCGGCTTGCCTTCGCGGTCGGGCATCTGGGCGCGGACGGTCTTGAGAGCGGTCCAGATGACCTTGGCGTCGCCGGCACTCCAGCCGAGGGATTTCAGGGCGTCATCGGAGAGGTTTCCCTTGTTCTCGCGACGGAGGTCGGAGGCCCGTTCGAGATCCTCGACGGGGACAGCCCAGCGACCGGCTGCGCGCACGCCGAAGGCGGTCAGGGACCGCGTCGACGGGGCGGGGATGGGCAGGAGGGTCAGGCCCTCAGCCTTCGCGCGGAACGGATCGGCGGCCGCAAAAGCCTGGGACAGGACGCGGCCGCGTGATTTCAAGGCGCCTGGAAGCCAGACGGAGTGCTGGCCCACGCGGATGGCGAAGGTCCTGATCGTACGCCGCTCGACCTGGCTGAGGGCGGCCAGGTCGCGTTCGACGTCCCGTCGGTCGATGAGGCCGCCGGCCTCCAGCAGACGGAAGGCGATTCCGCGCGGGAGGCCTTTCAAAGCGCCGGATTCGACGGCCTGTTTCAGGCGGCGCAGATCGCGCAGGGCCCGACCGGCTTCCGCCGCAAGCCAGGCCTCGATGCGGCGCTGGGCCCGATCGCGGGCCGCCTGGGGTCCGAGGTCGCCGATCAGGCGGACGCGAGGGCTGAAGGGGTCGGTGTTCGTGATCTTCGCGGCCAGGGCGCCGGACCACAGGACGTCTCCCTCGGGCGTGACCGAGAAGGCGTCGTCGGCATCGGCGGCCAGTTTGCCGAGGCGGCGCGCGATCTCGGGACCTACGGCGCGGAGGGCGGCGGTCTTGAGGGTGCGGTCGGCCAGCGCCGAGCCCCCAGCGGCGGGGGCGAAACGGACGCCTTCGAGGCGCCCCACGGCCTCGCCGTCCACGGTGACGATCCCGTCGTCGGCGACCTCCGCCATCGTGCCCTCCCGGTCGTGCAGGGAGCGCATCAGGGCGGTGGTCTTCCTGTCCACGAAGCGGGCCGTGAGGCGTTCGTGCAGGACGTCGCTGAGCCGGTCCTCCAGGGCGCGAGTGCGGTCGCGCCAGCCCTTGTTTCCCTCCAGCCAGTCGGGCCGGTTGGCGATGTAGGACAGGGTTCGGACGCCCGCGAGCCGGGCCGAGAGCTGGTCGATCTGGCCGTCGTCGCGGTCAACCTCGGCGAAGCGGGGGGCGAACCAGTCGTCAGTCAGGCGGCCGCGCTTGCCGGTCAGGGCGTGGAAGACGTCGCGCGACAGGCGGACATGCTCCTCCAGCGTCGTCTTCTGGAAGTCGGGCAGCTGGCAGGCTTCCCACAGCCGCATGATGGTGCCGCGCGAGCGGCCGATGCGCTTGATTTCGTCGTCCTGCATGGCGCGACGCAGCAGGGTCTCGTCCAGGGCCTGACCGGTCAGTTTCAGGCCGGGCACGTTCGGCGTCTGGACCAGCGATCGCAGAAGGTCGGGCAGGGTGTCGAAGTCGAGCCGGGCGTTGCGCCACTCGATGGCCTGGATGGGGTCGAAGCGGTGTTCGACGACCTGGGAGACCAGATCCTCATCCAGCTCCTCGGCCTCGCCCGTGACCCCGAATGTGCCGTCGCGGATGTGGCGGCCGGCGCGGCCGGCGATCTGGGCGATCTCGTGGGCGTGGAGCCAGCGGGTGCGGTGGCCGTCGAACTTTCGCATACCGGCGAAGGCGACATGGTCCACATCCATGTTCAGACCCATGCCGATGGCGTCGGTGGCCACCAGAAAGTCGACCTCGCCGGACTGGAACAGGGCGACCTGGGCGTTGCGGGTGCGGGGGCTGAGCGAGCCCATGACGACGGCGGCGCCGCCGCGTTGACGCCGGATCAGCTCGGCGATGGCGTAGACCTGATCGGTCGAGAAGGCGACGATGGCGCTGCGCCGGGGCAGGCGGGTCAGCTTCTTGGATCCCGCATAGGTCAGGTTGGACAGTCGCTCGCGGGTGATGATCTCCAGGTTGGGGATCAGGCGGCGCATCAACGGGGCCATGGTCGCGGCGCCCAGGAACATGGTTTCGAACCGGCCGCGCGCGTGCAGAAGGCGCGAGGTGAAGACGTGGCCGCGTTCGGGATCGGCGGCCAGCTGGATTTCGTCGATGGCGAGGAACTCGACCTCGCGCTCCAGCGGCATGGCCTCGACGGTGCAGACCCAATAGTGGGGTCGGGGCGGGATGATTTTCTCTTCGCCGGTGATCAGGGCGACGGCGTTGGCGCCCCGCAGCTTGACGATCCGCTCGTAGATCTCGCGCGCCAGAAGCCGCAGCGGCAGGCCGATCATGCCCGAGGCGTGGCCCAGCATCCGCTCGACCGCGAGGTGGGTCTTGCCGGTGTTGGTCGGCCCCAGCACCGCGACGACGCGGGACGGGGCGAGGCCGGTGGGGCGGTCGCTCATGGTCTTGATAAGGTGGCGGTTCGACGACGGTTCCTCAAGTCGTCCTGGAAGGACGCGTGGTTCCCGGTCGCCTTGAAGATGCCGCCCAGAAGGCAGGGAATGACGTGGACCCTCACGCCGGTGCGGCCGACCAGCTCCGGCAGGTCGCGCTCGGCGAGGCAGGCGTTCAGGCTGGAGAGATCGAAGATGAAGCCGAGGGTCTGGATCATTCCGGGCCTCGTGTATCGCGACGCTTAACGAGAGGCCTGATCGGCTGGAACAGGGGCGAAACGAATCATGACCGAATCAGCGACTCCGTGCGATTCGGGATTTGTTCACCCCAAGATATTGTATCTTAAGACGGATTAACCACAAACGCGAACGGGTCTTCGCCGCGGATCGGAAACGGCCGTCTTTACGGCGGGGCGGGCGACCCGCTAGGGACAGGCCGCGTGGCCCCGTAGCTCAGCCGGATAGAGCAAGGCTTTCCTAAAGCAGAGGTCGGGGGTTCGAGTCCCTCCGGGGTCGCCAACGCCGGGTGAGCACCAGCAGGTCGTGTGCCGGTCCGCCGTCTCAGCCGGCGTGTCGGCCTTCGGCGAATTCCTCGATCATCCGCGCGCAGAAGGCGGGAAGATCGTCAGGCTTGCGCGACGTCACCAAGCCTTGGTCGACGACCACCTCTTCGTCCACCCAGTCCGCGCCGGCGTTGCGGAGGTCGGCCTCAAGCGACGGCCAGGAGGTCATGCGGCGGCCTTTGACGGCCTCGGCATTGATCAGCGTCCACGGCCCATGGCAGATCGCGGCGACCGGCTTGTTGCGGTCGGTGAAGCCGCGAATGAAGGCGATGGCCTGGTCTTCCAAGCGGAGAGCATCCGGATTGATCACGCCGCCCGGCAGGACCAGTCCGTCGTAGTCGTCGGCCGAGACGTCTCCCAAGACCTTGTCTACCGCTGTCTTGTCGGCCTTGTCGTGATGTTTGAACCCCTGGATTTCCCCGGCCTTCGGGGAGACGATCTCGACGGCGGCTCCGGCGGCCCTGAGAGCCTCGACGGGCTGCGTCAGTTCGACCTGTTCGAAACCGTCCGTGGCGAGGACAGCGATGGTCTTTCCGGCAAGGGCGGCGGCGTTCATGGGGGAGCTCCTGATCAGTGTCAGGGCTCAACCCGGCTGTGGGCGGACCGTTCCTTCGCTGCCGGAACCACCGACGCCTCGGGCTCACTCCGGACGGCGCGTCACCGCCACTTCGACCCCTCGCCATGCACGCCGATGCTCTCCCACTCGGGAGGCGCGGCCTTGTGCACATATTGCTCGGACACCAGCCAGCCCTTGAACGGTCGCAGGACCAACAGACACGCCCCCGCGATCAGGGGGAAGGTGACGGCGAAATGGACCCAGATCGGCGGGTGGACCGTGAACTCGAAGGCCATGAAGGCCATCATGCCGAGGATGCCGATCGCCGACATGGCGAAGAAGGCGGGGCCGTCGGCGGGTTCGGCGAAACCGTAATCCAGGCCGCAGGCGGGGCAGGACGGGCGGATCGTCAAATAGCCCATCAGCAACGGCCCCTGACCGCAGCGCGGGCAACGGCAACGCAGGCCGGTCGAGAGGGTCGACAGACGGGGATAGACGGGCTCTTCGGGGGTGGTCATGGGCGCTCCTGACATCGCTCAAGTCGGCGCTTTGATGCGGCGCCGCAAGGGGGCCTTCGGTCACACCCCATTAACCGCGTCTAAAGGGCGTTCGCGCGAGGGTGCGAGCGACTATGGCAGGCCCGCGCACCACGACCGCGATCGGACGGACCACGGCGACGCTCGGCGTCGTCGGGACGATCGCGCTCGCCCCCATCGCGGTGACCGTCGTGCCCGCGTTCGCCCAGGAAGCGGCCAACGCAGCGCTGGATCCCATCACGATCCGGATCGGGGCCAATGACGGCTTCACCCGGGTGGAGTTCGCCGGCGTCGTCGGGTCGCGGGCGCGGGTCCGCAAGGACGGCCAGACGGTCATCGTGCGCATCGGCTCGACCGCGGCCCCCGACGTCAGCCGGCTGAAGAACGATCCGCCGCCGGGCGTCGACAAGGTCGAGACCCGCGCGACGCTGGACGCCACCGAACTGGTCATCACCCTGAAGGCGGGCGCCGACGCCCGCACGGGCTCGGCCGACGGGGCAGTCTGGCTGAACCTCTATCCGGCCGGGCAAGTCCCCGCGGCGCCTGCCGGGGCGGCCGTCCCCGCCGACGGCAGGGTTCCGGTGGTGGCGACCAAGAGCGCCGACCAGGTCAGCCTGGCCTTCAGCTGGGGCGCGCCCGTGGGGGCCGCGGTCTTCCGGCGGGGCGACGCGGTCTGGGTGGTGTTCGATACCGCCGCCCGCATGGACATGTCCAAGGCCCGGGACCTGGGCCCCGCCGGCGAGGCGCGCTGGGCCTTGGGGCCCGACTACACCGCCGTCCGCATTCCGGCGCCCGAAGGGCTGCCGATCTCGGCGGCGGGCGAGGGGGCGACCTGGACGATCAAGATCGGCGGACCGACCACGGCGCCCGCCAGCGTGGAGATCAATCGCGACGACACTGCCGACGCCGCCCTGGTGGCGCGCATGGCCGGGGCGACCAAGGCCGTCTGGCTGACCGATCCGATGGTCGGCGACCGCTTCGCCGCCGTCACGGCCCTGGCGCCCGGCAAGGGGTTCGCCGACACCCGCCGGACGGTCGACCTGACCCTGTTGCCGACGGCCCAGGGGCTGGCGATCGAGACGCCGACCGACGATCTTCAGATCAAGGCCGAGGGCGATCTCGTCACCGTGACGCGGCCGGGCGGCCTGACGCTGTCGCCGCCGTCGATGGCGCTGGAGGCCGCCGCTCCGCCCGAGGCCCATGCGCCTCGCAAGGCCGAGTTCCCGGCCCTGATCCTGACGGAGTGGGCCGAGGTCGGCGAGGACGGGTTCAACGCCCGCTACCGCAAGCTGCAGGACGCCGCCGCGCTCGAGACCATAGCGGCCTCCGACAATCCGCGCGCGCCGATCGAGGATCGGCTGGCTCTGACCCGTTTCCTGGTCGGGTCAGGCCTGGGGTTCGAAGCCGTGGGCGTGGTCAACGCCATGTTCGCCCAGACTCCATCGCTTCAAGGCGAGCCCGAGCTGCGCGGCCTGCGCGGCGCGGCGCGGGCCTCCATCGGCCGTCTGGAAGAGGCGACGCTGGACTTTTCCTCCGGCGCCCTGGCCGGAGATCCCTCGACCAAGGTCTGGCAGGGCTGGCTGGCCGCCGAGCAGGGCGACTGGGCGGGCGCCCGTCAGGCGTTCGCCGGCGGGGCCGCCGCCATCGACGACTTCCCGCCGGTCTGGCGCGCCCGGTTCGGGGCGGCCCACGCCATGGCGGCGCTTGAGACCGGCGATCTGAACGCGGCCAAGACGCTCCTGGCCTACAGTTTCTCGCAGAACGCGCCAGCCGCCGACCAGCTGACCGCCCGCCTTGTCCAGGCGCGGGTGTTCGAACAGGAGGGCGCGACCGATCGGGCGCTGGCCGTCTATCGCGCCATCGGACGGGCGCCGCTGGACGGGATCGCCACCCCCGCCAAGCTCGGCGTGGTCCGCATCGAACTAGCCAAGGGCGCGATGACGCCGACGGCGGCGGCCGCGCAGTTGGAACAGCTGAAGTGGCGCTGGCGCGGCGACGCGACCGAACTGGCGGTGATCCGCATGCTGGGCGGCCTCTATCTGTCGCAGGGCCGTTACCGCGAGGCGCTGGATACGCTGCGCGGGGCGGGCAAACGTCTGGGCGATCTTCCGGGGGCGGTCGAGCTGCAGACCGACCTGTCGAACGCCTTCCGGGCACTGTTCCTGGACGGCGCGGCCGACGGGCTGCAGCCTGTGCAGGCCTTGGCCCTGTTCTATGATTTTCGCGACCTGACGCCGGTAGGGGCGGACGGGGACGAGATGGTGCGGCGTCTGGCCCGTCGTCTGGTCGATGTCGACCTGCTGGATCAGGCCGCCGAGTTGCTCAAATACCAGGTCGACAACCGGTTGGACGGGGTGGCCAAGGCCCAGGTGGCGACGACCCTTGCGACCGTGCTGCTGATGGACCGCCAACCCGAAGCCGCGCTGCAGGCCCTGTGGTCGTCCCGTACGACGCTTCTGCCCGCAGCCCTGAACTCGGAGCGCCGCGCACTTGAGGCGCGGGCGCTGATGGATCTGGGCCGGTTCGACCACGCTCTGGAGACGCTGGACGGGGACCGCAGCCCGGAGGCGCAACAGGTGCGCGCCGACATCTTCTGGAAACAGGAGAACTGGGCGGGGGCGGCGGCGCTGTACGAAGCGCGGCTGGGCGACCGGTTCAAGGATACCGCGAGGGCCCTGACGCCGGACGAGGAGAGCCGGGTGATCCGGGCGGGCGTGGGCTATTCGCTGGCGCGCGACGCCGGGGCCCTGGGCCGGCTGTCGCGGAACTATGCGCCGTTCGAGGAACGGGCCAAGTCGGGCGCCGCGATGCGGATCGCGCTGGACGGCCTGAACGGCATGGATGGGGGCGCCCAGAGCTTCGCCGGCCTGACCGCCGGGGCGGACACTTTCGCCGGCTGGGTCAATCAGATGAAGACCGAGCTCAGACAAGAAACGGGCGGGAATCGCGCTGCCGCGACGCCCGCCCGTCCTCAAGCTCCAGTCGCCGCGGCTCCCGCAGCGGGCTAGAAACCCTAAGGTCTTACTTGTTGACCGCGTCCTTGAGCGGCTTCGACACGCGGAAGCGCACGGCCTTGGAGGCGGCGATCTTGATGGTCGCGCCCGTGGCCGGGTTGCGGCCTTCGCGAGCGGCGCGGGCGGCGGTGTCGAAAACACCCAGGTTGGAGATGCGGACATCGCCGCCGCCGGTCAGCGAGGCGTGGATGTTCTTGACGATGGCTTCCAGCACGCGGCCGGCGTCGGCCTGCGAAACGCCCGCGTCCTTGGCGACGGCGGCGATGAGTTCAGCTTGGGTGGTCATTATGGGTACGTTTCCCGAAAAGCTCGCCCGTGATTCCGGGCGACGACGGAGGGATCAACACGCCTTTTGGCCGACTTGGCAAGCGCCAATGGCTCGCAAAGCCTTTGAGGGTGGGGATTCACCCTGCCCCGGAGGCCTGTCGGAAGCTCTCGACGAGGCTTCCCGCGACCAGTCTCCAGCCGTCCACGAGCACGAAGAAGATCAGTTTGAACGGCAGGGAAATCACCACCGGCGGCAGCATCATCATGCCCATGGACATGAGTACCGAGGCGACCACCAGATCGATCACAAGAAACGGAACGAAAAGGAGAAATCCTATTTCAAAGGCTTTCTTCAGCTCGGAGATCATGAAGCTGGGAACGATGACCCGCAGGGGCAGGTCGGCCGCCGCCGTCGGGGTCTCCAGACGGCTCAGTCGGGTGAACAGGGCGAGGTCACCCTGGTCCACCTGGGCGAGCATGAAAGTCTTCACAGGTTCCGAGGCCAGATCGAAGGCCTGGGGCAGCTCCATCTGCTGATCCATCAGGGGGCGGATGCCCGAATCATAGGCGTCCTGCCATGTCGGAGCCATGACGATGGCGCTCAGGAACAGGGCCAGGGACACCAGAACGGCGTTTGGAGGCGACTGCTGCATGCCGAGCGCCGTGCGCAGGAGCGAGAGCACCACGATGATGCGCACGAAGCTGGTGGTCATGATGACGATCGACGGGGCCAGCGACAGGACGGTCATGAGACCGACGAGCTGAACGACCCGCTCGGTCAGGCCCGCACCGGTGCCGAGATCGACGTTGATCGCCGCGCCCGCGCCGCCGGCGGCCGCCGCGTCCTGGGCGAAGGCGGCGAGCGGCCACATCAGGCAGAGCAGGGTGGTGATGGCCGAAAGCTTGAGCGCGTTGAGAAGCTCGGCCTTCGTCGGCGTGACGAAGATGCGTTCTCTCCCTCCCCCTCGGGGGAGGGTGGTCGCGGAGCGACCGGGTGGGGGCTGCAAGGCTGAATGGCGGCCGTCGCGGGTTGGCTTGCCTTGCCGCCCCCACGCGGCTTCGCTGCGCTCAGCCACCCTCCCCCGAGGGGGAGGGAGAAGGTTCAGCCCGCTCATTGCACGGGTCCGCGGGGCTCGATCAGCTCCCGGCCTTCCCCCAGCAGGATCAGCCGTTCCTCATCGTCGATCTGGACCAGGACCAGACGGCGGGCGGGGTCCAGGACCAGGGTCTCCACCACCTTCAGCCGGCGCTCGCCGCGCTCGGCGTTGAGTTTGGCCATCAGCTGGGGCGCGTAGCGACGCGCGGCCCAGGCGGCGAGGCCGATGAGGCCGAGGGTGAAGGCGAGCCCGAAGATGGCGCGCGCGAGATCGAGGAAATTCATACGGACAGGGCCCCGGCAGACGGGAGGGACCTTTAACCAACGTGGTTAACGCCTCGTTTAGATAAGGGCTCGTTAACCATGCAGGCGGCATTTTCTGCCGATGCGATCGTAATCGGTTGAGGCTCTCGAGCCGATGCCGTGAATCAGGTCGCCGCAGACATCAACGAGGACGATCCCGATGGGCGTCGCCGACATTCCGCTTCTGAGCCAGATCAAGGGCCGGCTGACCTGGCTCGACGAGCGCCAGCGGCTGGTCGCCCAGAACGTGGCGAACGCCGACACGCCGGGCTATGTCGGGCGCGATCTGAAGGCGCCGGCCGACTTCGCGGCCGCCATGAACAACGGCGGCGGCCTGCGGATGGTGCAGACTTCGGCCGGCCACATGCCGATCGGCGGACCGAACGGGGCTCCGGCGGCGCGCTTCACCTCGGAGAAGTCACCCGATTCCGAGACCACCCTCGACGGCAACGCGGTGGTGGTCGAGGAGCAGATGCTGAAGATGGCCGAGAGCCGCATGGCCTACGACGCCGCCATCGGCCTCTACACCAAGTCGATGGCCATGATCACGCTCGCGGCCAAGGTTCCGGGCCGATGAACCGTAAGGGAAGCGCCCGATGACCGACCCCATCCACGGCCGCAACGGCGGGCCGCGCAATTCGGCCATGGCCGTCGCCGCCTCCGCCCTGACCGCGCAGCAGTCCCGCATGCGGATCATTGCCGAGAACATCGCCAACGCCGAATCGACGGCCCCGACCGCCGGGGGGCAGCCCTATCGCCGCCAGATTCCGGTCTTCGAGGCCCGCGGCATCGACGGCGCGACCGGCGTGTCACTGGCCGAGGTGCGGCCGGACCAGAGCGACTTCCGCCGCGAATACGATCCTTCGCACCCGGCGGCCGATGCCGACGGCTACGTGCTGAGACCCAATGTCGACACCCTGATCGAGGCCATGGACATGCGCGAGGCGCAGCGGGCCTACGAAGCCAATCTGAACGTCATCGAGACGGCGCGGGCGATGGACGCCCGCACGCTCGATATCCTGAAGCGATAGGGCCTGATCCATGTCGATGAATCCCTTGATGGCGGCTCGCGCCTACGCCCAGGCGCAGGGAAGCGGCGGGGCTTCGGCCGGCGCGGCGGCGGCCGGCGGGACCGAGTTCTCGCAGATGCTGACCAACGTCATGGGCGACATGACGCAGCAGACCCGAACCGCCGAGACCAACATGACCCAGGCGATCCAGGGTCAGGGTTCGATGATCGACGTGGTCACCTCGATCTCCAGCGCCGAGGCCTCCCTGCAAACCGTCATCGCGGTGCGGGACCAGGTGATCTCGGCGTATCAGGAGATCATGCGGATGCCGATCTAGGGCTTGGGGCTTAGGGCATGCCCGTGGTGACACCGGCCACTGACTTCGCTTCCTAAAGCCGAAGCCCTGAGTCCTAAGCCCTCATCGGGGCTGCACGTCGAACGCGACCGTCAGACGTTCGCCACCGCCGGTGAAGGGTTCGGTGCCATGCCACATCCATGAGGGGAACAGGGCGACACGGCCGGGGCGGGGCTCAATCCAGTGTTCGGGCGGCAGGTCGAAATCCACCCCGAGGCGACAGGCCCCGAACCTCAGCCAGCCCGCCTTCGGTTGATCGGGCGAGGGCTCGGGCGTCTCGACATAGAGCGCAGAGGAGACCCAGCCTCTCGGATGAATATGGTCGCTGTGGCGGCCCCCGGCGCTCAGGCGCACCGACCAGGCGCCGATGATCTCATGGCCCGATCCGGCGCGGCGGCTCATCGGGTCGTCCCGGCCCGCCATTGCGGCGATGAAGGTCCGGATCGGGGCGTCAAGGGCCTCGAACACCGCGTCCACGGCCGGATCGCCGGCGAAGCGCGGATCCAGCGCGGCCTGAACGCCCGAGCGGATCGACTGGCCGAGCGGCTGGGCCTGGAAGGGATGCAGGGCGCGCAGCGCGGTCGCGGTCTGTTCCAGCCAGGCGGTCCGGTCGGCGCCGTCGGGCGTGGCGAGGTCGAACGGGGCGGTCAGTCGCCCGTAGTCTTCGGCGGACAGGGCGCGCGGGTCGCCGACCACCCGCCAGGCGGCGTAGCGCAGGGCCAGGGCGTACTGGTCGTCCGGCGCCGCCGCCAGAAGGGCGTCGAGGCCCGGCAAGGCCTCGCCGGATCGCCCGCAGGCCATCAGGGCCGCGAGCCGGGCGGTTCGCGCTTCGGGATCGCCGGGGGCCGCTTCTGCGGCGGCCTCGGCCAGCTTCAGGGACAGGACGGGATCGAAGCCGGCCGCGGCGGTCGAGGCGGCGAGATCGAGGAAGGCGGGGTGAGGGACGGCCAGCCAGGGCTCCAGCCCCCGCCAGGCCTCCTCGTCGCCCAGAATGTCCCGCGTGATGCGAGCGCGCAGGACCGCCAGCTGCGGCGTCGGGGCGGCCTTCAGCCGAGCTTCCAGCGGGGCGAGAGCCGCCATTGCGTCGCCGGTGGTCATCCATATGAGCTGGGCCTTGTCGCGCAGCGCATCGGCATAGTCGGGGCGGCGCGCCAGGGCCTGGTCCAGCGCCTCCCCGGCCTCCGTCAGGCGGCTGAGGGACATGAGGGCGCGGGCCAGGACCAGCCAGGTCTCGGGCGCGTCGCCGCCCTTGGCGAAGGCCCGTCGCACGGCGTTCAACGCCGCCGGCGCGTCGCCCATATCGCCCAGGGCCGCCGCCAGGTTGTGCTCGGCCACCGCGCTGGCGGGGCGGGCCGCCACCGCCTGCTCGAGGGCCCGAAGGCGCGCCGAGGCCTCGACGCCGTGAGGCGACACGACGGGTCTCAGCGCTCGCGCCGCGCCCGGACGGAGCGCGAGCCCCCGACGCTGAGCAGATAGCTGCCGACCGCCCCCTGGCGGATGCGCACGGAGACGCCCGGTCCAACGCGGGCGGTGACCCGCTCCTGGTCGATCTGGCGCCAGGTCGATCCATCGGCGAGGACGAAGGTCCATTGGCCCCGCCCGTCCTGGCGTCCGCTGGTCAGGGTGGTCTCGATCGCCTCGACCGGGTCGTCCTGCCGCAGCCGGCCGAACAGATTGGCGTTGTCCAGATCCAGGCCGAACAAGCGGGTGCGAGTCTCGCGCGCCTGGACCCGGTCGATGACCGTCACCTCGCCCTGTTGCTCGGCGGTGTCGAAGGCGGCGGCCGCTGCGTCGAAGCAGGCCAGCCGCGCCTCTGTCGCCACGACCGAGCGGCACGCCAGCAGGCCTTCGAGAAGGGCGGGGCGCGGCGGATTCGCCTGCTGCGCCGTGACCGCCGTCGGTGCAGACGCGAGGGCGGCGCTAGACAGCATCAGAAATACGTATTTCTCAATCATGAGCGGAACATCCAAGAAGAACGGCGCATGCTTCTTACGCTGTATTTCGCCGGTTTCGGCAATGGGGAGGGGGCGTGGTGTGAATGTGACATGCTTTCACGAAAGCGTCGCGTTTTGGCCATCGTTTATTGACCGGTCGCTGGCCTGCGGTAACGCTTCCGACAAGCTCCGAATTCTGCGTTCGCGCGGGGTCGGGGCGGGCGGGCCGCTCAAGGG
The DNA here is from genome assembly GCF_027912535.1 of Brevundimonas sp. NIBR11. Lineage (NCBI taxonomy): Bacteria > Pseudomonadati > Pseudomonadota > Alphaproteobacteria > Caulobacterales > Caulobacteraceae > Brevundimonas > Brevundimonas sp. NIBR11. The sequence goes on from NZ_CP115465.1 coordinate 383,393, forward strand.
CTCGACCTCAAAATAAAGCTCATGGAGAAGCCCCTTTGATCGACACCCAATATCGTCGCCGACTTCTCGGCACCTCGATGTTCGCCGGCGCGGCCCTGGTCGCCGCCGCCTCCCTGATGGCCGCGCCCGCCATGGCGCAGTCGCAGGACGACGACCAGGATTCGGTTGACGATATCGTCGTCACCGGTTCGCGCATCGTCCGTCAGGACTACGTCGCCAACTCGCCGATCGTCACGGTCAGCCAGGAAGACTTCCAGGCCACGGGTTCGGTCAACATCGACACCCTGATCAACGACCTGCCGCAGTTCACGCCCGCCGCGAACGCCTCGTCGAACAACCCCTCGGCCGGTGGTCAGGCCAACGTGCAGCTGCGCGGTCTGGGCACGGGCCGCACCCTGGTGCTGCTGAACGGCCGTCGCGTGATCCCGTCGAACGCCTCGTCGGTCGTCGACCTCAACATCCTGCCGACCGCCCTGATCTCGTCGATCGAAACGATCACGGGCGGCGCCTCGTCCACCTACGGCTCGGACGCCGTCGCCGGCGTGCTGAACTTCCTCCTGAACAACGACTTCGAGGGAGTCTCGCTGGACGTCCAGTACGGCGAATCGGACCGTAACGACGCCGGCACCGACTCGGTCAGCCTGACCGTCGGCGGCGACATCGCCGACGGCCGCGGTCACGCCATGCTGTCGCTGGCCTATTCGAACCGCGAACTTCTGTACAACGCCGACCGCGACTTCGCCTCGATCTCGGGCTTCTCGGGCACCTCGCCCCTGGGTTCGACCGTGTTCGAAGGCACCAACCTGCCCTCGAACGCCGTCGTCGCCAGCCTCATCCCGGGCGCGATCAACACCAACACCTTCGGCTTCAACAACAACGGCACGCTGTTCGCCTACCAGGGCGCGCGTGACTTCGTTTCGCCGGGCGGCATCGACTACGAAGGCTTCCGCACTGCGGGCCCGCTGCAGCAGACCGACTTCACCTACAACACCGGCCCGCTGAACTACATGATCCTGCCGCAAACGCGTTACAACGCGTACGGTCAGGCCAGCTACGAGATCAACCCGGCCGCCGAGGTTTACACCGAGTTCTTGTTCTCGCAGTACGAAACCGCCAACGTCCTGGCCGCCACCCCGGCCGCCACGGGCACGGGCTTCCGCGTTCCGACGACCAACCCGTTCATCACGGCCGAACTCCGCGCCGTCCTGAACAGCCGTCCGAACCCGACCGCCAACTTCCAGCTGAACAAGCGCTTCAACGCGCTGGGCCCGCGCCAGGGCTCGGAAGCCTACTCGGTCTACCAGATCACCACGGGCATCCGCGGCGACCTGGAAGGCACCCGTGACTGGACCTACGACGCCTACCTGTCTTACGGCCGCGTCGACAACGTCACGACCCAGTCGGGCAACGTCTCGCGTTCGGCCGTTCAGCGCCTGCTGGACGCATCGGACGGCGGCGCCAGCCTCTGCGCCGGCGGCTTCAACCCGTTCGGTGAATCGGCCCTGAGCGCGGCTTGCGCCAGCTACATCGGCCGCCTGTCCAAGAACACGACGGTCACCGACCAGCGCGTCTTCGAAATCAACCTGCAGGGCGGTCTCTTCGACCTGCCGGCCGGTGAAGTTCGCGTCGCCCTCGGCGGAAGCTTCCGCGAACAGGACTACCGCTTCATCGCGGACTCGGGCCTGTCCGCCATGGCCCTGCTGCCCACCGCTTCGGGCGCCCTGACCAACCAGTTCGACAACGCCGGCTTCAATGCGGGTCAGTCGCTGTTCGGTTCGGACCAGGTCTATGAAGGCTACGCCGAAATCCTGATCCCGCTGCTGTCCGACCTGCCGTTCATCCGCAGCCTGGAAACCAATCTCGGTTACCGTCTGTCGTCGTACGACACCGTCGGAAACGTCGAATCCTACAAGGCTGACCTGAACTGGGAAATCTTCGAAGGTCTGCGCGCTCGCGGCGGCATCCAGCGCGCCGTCCGCGCGCCGTCGATCGGTGAACTGTTCGGTCCGCAGAACGTCAACTTCCCGTCGATCGGCGTGCCGGTTTCGACGGCCGGCGTTCGTCAGCTGTCGGGTGACCCCTGCGACATCCGCGGCGCCTATCGCGCTCCGGGCGCCGCCGGCGCCGCTGCTGTCCGCACCCTCTGCATCGCGCAGGGCGTGCCGGTCCAGATCGTCGACACCTACACCAACCCGAACCAGCAGACCCAGGGCCTGACCGGCGGCAACCCGAACCTGTTCGAGGAAACCGCTGACTCGTTCACCTACGGCATCGTGTGGCAGTCGCCGTTCTCCAGCCCCTGGCTGTCGAACCTTTCCGGCTCGCTCGATTACTACAAGATCGAGATCGAAGACGTTGTCGGCACCGTGTCGGTGACCGAACAGCTGCGTCGTTGCTTCAACTTCGACGGCGTTTCGAACACCAGCTACTCGCCGACGAACACCTACTGCCAGCTGTTCCAGCGCGACCCGGGCACCGGCCAGCTGAACAACACGTTCGAAACCAACGCCAACCTGGGCACGCTGCGCACCTCGGGCGTGGACTTCCAGATCGACTGGCGCGCCGCGCTCGTCGACCTGGGCGCACCCGACTGGGGCCAACTGGCTCTGAACGTCACGGGCACCTGGCTCGAGAACTGGGAACGTCAGGACCTGCCGGGTTCGGACTTCACCAACCGTACGGGCACCATCTCGAACTCGTTCGGCCTGACCCTGCCGGAGTGGAAATTCCTGACCTCGGTCAACTGGAACTCCGGTCCGCTTGGTCTGGGTCTGCGCTGGCGCTACCAGGGCGAAGTTGAGAACTTCAACAACCGCGCCCAGGTCATCGACGCCATCGACTACTTCGACCTGAACGCCTCGTGGTCGGTCAACGACGCGGTCTCGCTGCGCGCCGGTGTGAACAACGTCACCGACGAACTGGCCCCGGTTTACGCCCCGGCCATCGCCTCGAACACCGACCCGTCCACGTACGATCTGCTGGGCCGTCGTTACTACGTCGGTCTGACCGCCCGCTTCTAAGGCGCGTCAAACGGCTGAAAGTTGGGGGGCGGCCGAGCGATCGGCCGCCCCTTTCCTTTGCGCGAATACCTGGGAAGGCCTCGAATCTTCCGAAGGCTGGCGTCGCTCAGGCGAGAAGGGCCAGAAGGGCGAAACTGGCCAGCCAGTGCTCGCCCATGTAGTCGCCGGTGACATGGGGCATGGAGGCGTCGAGGTGATCCCCGGCCGCCTTCAGGACGACGGGGCGACGCGGGTCGGACGCGGGTAGTGCCGAGGCGATCCCGCGCCAGCACCAGGCGCGCGACAGGTTCAGACCGTCGAGATGGGCGATCTTGCCGTCCGAGCGATCGCTGACCTTGGCGGGGAGGAACAGGGTCGCGGGCTCGCGTTGCGCGAGGCGTGGAAGATGGAGATCGAACCAGGATCCGAAGTCTTGATCCTGCATCACGCGACGCATCAGTTCGCTCATCATCAGGGTCGGGGAGAGGAACTCGTCCTGCGACGGCTCCCAGGCCTGATTGTCCCGGTCGTTCGCGTACCAGCGCAAGGCGGTGGATCGACATAGGTCGGCCAGCGCGTCGTCGCCGGCGACCTCGGCGTAGTCGAGCGCAAGCCGCAGGGCGAAGGCGGTGTTGTAGTGGGTTCCCACACGAACCGGATAGGTCGAGATCGGCAGGAAATCCTTGAACCGCTGGGCGAAGGCGACGGCGAGAGGACGCAGCGTCTCGGCCCAGCCCCTGCCGCGCAGGTCGGCGTGTTGCTCCAGCTCGGCCTGCAGCTTCAGAAGCCAGCCCCAACCGTAGGGGCGCTCGAAACCTCGGGCGTAAGGGCGGTCCAGATAGGCGACCTCGACGGCCACGTTCTCCGGCGTGAACAGGCGGTCCGCCAGATCGGCGATAAGGTGCGCCTCGGGCGCATCTGGATAAAGGCGGCGCAGGGTGAACAGGGTCCACCAGCCGTGGACGCAGGAATGCCAGTCGAAACTGCCGAAGAAGATCGGGTGGAGCGCGCGAGGGCCCTGCGCATCCTGCGGCCCGTTCAGGACATGGTCCAGCTTGTGCGGATACTCGCGGGTGACGTGACCCAGCGCCGCCTGGGCGAAACGGGCGGCGGTCTGGGCGTCGAGGGCATGAGGCATGTCAGAACCGGAAGGCGAGGGCATACATCAGGGCGATGTTGACCAATAGCAGGATCAAGGCGGTCGGGGCCTGGGCCCGGATGACGCCGTTGAAGGCGGCGTTGCGGTCGGGCAACTCCAGCAGGTTCGCCGGCACGACGTTGAAGTTGGCGGCCATCGGCGTCAGCAGGGTGCCGCAGAAGCCGGCCAGCATGCCGATGGCGCAGACGATGGCGGTGTCGCCGCCGAACTGACCCACCACGAAGGGCAGGCCGATGGCGGCGGTCATGACCGGGAAGGCGGCGAAGGCGTTGCCCATGACCACGGTGAACAGCGCCATGCCCAGGCAGTAGGCGATGACGGCGACCAGCGGCGAACTCATCGGCACGGTCTGGGTGACGACCTCTCCGACCACGCCGCCGACGTTGGAGGCGAGGAAGATGGCCCCGAGCGCGGCCAGCATCTGGGGCAGCAGGACGGCCCAGCCGATGGAATCGATCAGGCGGCGGCCCTCGTGCAGGGGCGCGGTCGCGGGCGGGCGCAGCCAGGCCACGGCCGCGACCAGGGCGATCACGCAGCCAAGCGCCAGGGCGATCAGGGTGGTCTGGGTCGAGGACAGCAGGGCCGCGCCCCACTCGGTATGTTTGGCGGCCAGGGTCCCGCCGACGGCGACGACGGGCACGATCAGGGCGGGCAGGAACAGGACGTTGCCGCGCCGGGCGGCGCTGTCGCGGCGCTGTTCGGGCGTGGTGGTGTCGGGCTTGCCGACCCCGAGCTTCGACAGGCCGCCCAGCGCGACGAGGGCGACGACGAGCAGGCCGTTGCCGAGACCGCCGAGATAAGAACCGAACAGCATGGATCCGGCCAGCAGCCCCCAGAACAGGGTGCTGCGGATGCGGGTCGGATGGGCAGCGTCGCGCAAAGTCAGGATAGCGAAGGCGGCGAACATCAGTCCGACGAGGACGTAGACCTGTTCCAGGGTGATCATCGGCCGGTCTCCGCCTCGGTGGCGGGTTCGGCCGTCATTTGGCGCACCTCGCGGTCGAACATCAGAAGGCGCGCGCCGTGGATGAGGAAGGCGGCGATGGCGGTGGGGATGGCCCAGACCGACAGCTGCAACGGCTCGACGATGATGCCGGCCTGTTCGAGGAAGCCGACCATCAGGATGATGGAACCGATGGCGATGAAGATGTCCTCGCCGAAGAACAGCCCGATGTTGTCGGTGGCGGCCGACATGCCCCGGATGCGGTGACGCGCCCGCTCGGGCAGGGCGCCGCCGGCCTCGATCTCAGCCGCGCCTTCAGCCATGGGAGCGACGAGGGGGCGGACCATCTGGGGGTGGCCGCCCAGCGAGGTCAGGCCCAGCGCAGAGGTGATCTGGCGAAGAAACAGATAGGCGAGGAGGAGGCGGCCGGCCGATGCGGCGCGGACCTTGCCGATCAGCATACGGGCGCGATCCTGAAGCCCGGCGCGTTCGAGCAGGCCGATGACGGGGAGGATCAGCCAGACGACGTGGAAATAACGGTTGTCGTTGAAGGCGTCGCCGAAGGCCGCGAGGGTGGCGACGGCGGCCTGCCACAGGGCAGGCAGGCTGGCGCCCGGAACGACGGCGGCGCAGACGCCGGTGACCAGGGCGGCGGCCAGGATGACCAGTAGCGGATTGATCCGCGCGACGAAGCCCGCGACCACGACCAGGATACCGAGCAGTACGAGCATCGACTTTTTCCTCCCTCTCCCGGTGGGAGAGGGCTTGAGCCTCGCAGAGCGAAGCGATGCGTCAAGGCGAAAGGGTGACGGTCGTGCGTTGACGGTGAGGTGCGACCCTCACCCTTTCGCGCAAGTCCGATCGCTGCGCTCTCGGGTGCTCAAGCCCTCTCCCAATGGGAGAGGGTTACTGGTTGCCGAACCCGCCGCCGCCGGGCGTCTGGATCACGAAGATGTCGCCGGGGCCCATTTGGGTCTCGGCAGTCGAGCCGAGGGACTCGACCTCTCCGTCTGCTCGCTCGATGCGGTTGGAGCCGACCTCGCCGGGTTCGCCTCCGGCCGCGCCGAAGGGCGGGACGCGGCGGTGGCCGGAGAGGATGGCCGCCGTCATGGGTTCTAGGAAGCGGACACGCCGCGTCGCCCCGTCGCCACCCCGGGCCGACCCCGCGCCGCCGGAGCCGCGACGGATGGAGAACTCTTCCAGCAGGACGGGGAAGCGGGTCTCCAGCACCTCGGGGTCGGTCAGGCGGCTGTTGGTCATGTGGCTCTGGACGGCGCTGGCGCCCGGGGCGTTCGGCCCCGCGCCCGCGCCGCCGGCGATGGTCTCGTAGTACTGGCGGGTCGCGTCGCCGAAGGTGAAGTTGTTCATCGTGCCCTGGCTGGCGGCCAGCACGCCGAGCGCGCCGTAGAGGGTGTCGACGACCGCCTGGCTGGTCTCGACGTTTCCGGCGACAACGGCGGCCGGATAGCGGGGGTTCAGCATCGACCCCTCCGGCACGATGAGGGTAATGGGCTTCATGCAGCCCTCGTTCAGCGGGATGGCGTCGTCCACCAGGGTGCGGAAGACGTAGAGGGTGGCCGCCCGCGTGATCGACAAGGGCGCGTTGAAGTTGGTGGGGCGCTGGTCGCTGGTGCCGGTGAAGTCGACGACGGCGGTGCGGGCGGCCGGGTCCACGTCGATGCGGACGCGGATGACGGCGCCGTCGTCCATCTCATAGGCGAACTGGCCGGGCTTCAGGGCGGCGATGGCGCGGCGGACGGCTTCCTCGGCGTTGGACTGGACGTGGGCCATGTAGGCGTCGACCACGGGGCGGCCGAACTCGGCGACCATGCGGTTCAGTTCGTCGGCGCCGCGCTGGCACGACGCGACCTGGGCCTTCAGGTCGGCCATGTTCTGATCGACGTTGCGCGACGGCCAGGCGCCCGAGGCGAAGAGGGCGCGGGTTTCGGCGTCGCGCAGGCGTCCTGCCTCGACCAGCAGGAAGTCGTCGATCAGCACCCCCTCCTGTTCGACCGTGGTCGAGGAGGCGGGCATGGAGCCGGGCGTGATGCCGCCGACGTCGGCATGGTGACCGCGCGCGGCGACGAAGAAGGCGGGCGTCGCCTCGGCGTCGAGAAAGACCGGCATGATGACGGTGATGTCGGGCAGGTGGGTGCCGCCGTTGTACGGGGCGTTGAGCATCACGACATCGCCGGGACGCAGCGGCTTTGCAGACTCGGGGCCCCGCGAGGCGAGGACGACGCGGATGCTCTCGCCCATGGAGCCGAGGTGGACCGGGATGTGGGGGGCGTTGGCGATCAAGGCGCCGGTCGCGTCAAAGATGGCGCAGGAGAAGTCGAGCCGCTCCTTGATGTTCACCGAATAGGCGGTGGCGCGCAGGGCCTCTCCCATCTGTTCGGCGCAGGCCATGAAGCGGCTGTTGAAGACTTCCAGTAGGATCGGGTCGGCGTGGGTTCCGATGGGCGCGCGGCCAGGCAGAGGCGTGGTGCGTTCGAGGATCAGGTTGGCGCGGGCGTCGACGCGGGCGGTCCAGCCGGGCTCGACCACGGTCGTGCCGGTGGATTCGAGGATGAGGGCGGGACCGGGGATGCGGGCCTCGGCGGGCAGGGCGTCGCGGTGGTGGACGGGGGTGGCGCGGTCGGCGCCGGCGAGGCGGACGGGGACGCCAACCTCTTCTCCCTCCCCCTCGGGGGAGGGTGGCCGAAGCGAAGCGGAGGTCGGGTAGGGACGGCCAGGCAAGGCCCCAGCGTCTGTCGCCACGTCGCCTTGTCCTCCCCACCCGGTCGCTGCGCGACCACCTCCTCGGATCGCATGCGATCCTTCGTCGACCCCCGAGGGGGAGGGAGAAGACACGGCTTCCACCTCCAGCGTGTCCACCACCAGCGCCTTGTCTTCGGCGAAGAAGCCGAAGCGCTGGCGGTGGAGGGTCTCGAAGGCTGAGGCCATGTCGGCGGCGGGGCCGAAGGGTACGGTCAGGGGCGTGTCGCTGCCGGCGAACTTGATCTCGGCGCGGGCCTCGGTGCCGATGGAGTGGGCGGGCAGGTCCTGGGCCAGGAGGTCGGCGCGGGCCTCGGCCTCGAGGGCGGCGACGCGGTCGGCGAAGGCGGCGTCCGATGCGGGCGCCAACGATGCGGCGACGGTCGTCTGGCGGATGGTGCGGATGGAGGCCAGGCCCATGCCGTAGGCGGACAGAACCCCCGCGAACGGGTGCAGCATCACTGTCGTCATGCCGAGCGCATCGGCGACGAGACAGGCGTGCTGGCCGCCTGCGCCGCCGAAACAGTTCAGGACATAGCCGGTCAGGTCGTGGCCGCGCTGGATGGAGATCGACTTGATCGCCTCAGCCATGTTCTGGACGGCGATGGCGACGAAGCCCTCGGCGAGGTCGAGCGGATCGGTCGGGCGGCCGGTGGCGGCCGTGACCTCGGCGGCGAGGGCGTCAAACTTCTGCGCCACGGCGGCGTGGTCCAGCGGCTGGTCGCCGTTCGGGCCGAAGACGGCGGGGAAGAACTCGGGTCGCAGCTTGCCGAGGAGGACATTGCAGTCGGTGACCGTCGGCGGGCCGCCGCGTCGGTAGGCGGCGGGGCCGGGAACGGCGCCGGCGCTCTCCGGGCCCACCCGAAGACGCGAGCCGTCGAAGCGGCAGATGGAACCGCCGCCAGCCGCCACCGTGTGGATCGACAGCATGGGCGCGCGCAGGCGGACCCCCGCGACCACGGCGTCGGAGGTGCGCTCGAACGCGCCGGAATACTGGGCGACGTCGGTCGAGGTGCCGCCCATGTCGAAGCCGATGACGCGGTCGAAGCCGGCGGCCTCGGCCGTCGCGGCCATGCCGACCACGCCGCCTGCTGGACCCGACAGGATGGCGTCCTTGCCCCGGAAGGCCGAGGGGCTGGCCAAGCCGCCCGACGACTGCATGAACATCAGGGGGGTGTCTGGGCCGAGCGCGCGACCGACGCGGGCGACATAGGCGTCCAGCACCGGCGACAGATAGGCGTCGGCCACGGTGGTGTCGCCGCGCCCGATCAGCTTGATCAGGGCGCCGACCTCATGGCTGACCGAGATCTGGGTGAACCCGATCTCGCGGGCGATCGCGGCGAGGCGGCTTTCGTGGTCGGTGAAGCGCCAGCCGTGGACGAGGACGATGGCCAGCGCCCGGTAGCCGTCGGCGAAGGCGGTGAGGAGGTCGGCGCGGGCGCAGGCCTCGTCCAGCGGGCGGTCTATCGCTCCGTCGGCGCGGACGCGCTCGTCGATCTCGACGACGCGGTCGTTCAGCGGCTCGGGCACGACGACGTGGCGGGCAAAGATGTCGGGGCGAGCCTGCCAGCCGATCTTCAGAGCGTCGCCGAAGCCGCGGGTGATGGCCAGGACCGTGGGCTCGCCCTTGCGTTCGAGCAGGGCATTGGTCGCGACCGTCGTGCCCATGCGGATGTCGGCGACGAGGCCGGCGGGCAGGGGACCGGGCGCGGCGTTGAGTATGCGGCGCACCCCCTCCACGGCGGCGTCCTCGTACTGGTCCGGGTTGTCGGACAGCAGCTTGGCGGTCGTCAGGGCGCCGTCGGGGGCGCGGGCGACGATGTCGGTGAAGGTGCCGCCCCGGTCGATCCAGAACCGCCAGCCGTCGCTCGAGATCGTGTCGTTCGCCATCCCCGATCCATCGCGGATCGGGGCGGCGGCGGCAAGGCTTCACACCCCGAGACGCTTCCGGTCGGCCTCTAGGAAGGCGACGATGTCGGGGATGGTGGTGCGCGGGTTGCGGGTGTGGGGATAGGCATGGGCGGTGCGGGGCTTCCGGTCGAACCAGATCTGGTCGACGACTTCCGGCGGACGGGTCGCGGCCAGCCAGTCGATGGTGTCGGCGCCCTCGTGGTCGTTGCGCAGGATGGGGGCCAGGACCTTGCGGAACTTGGGCAAGCTGGTCTTCACGCCCGCCGTGTCGGCCCATCCGGGGTGGACGGCGTAGGTCTTGATCCCGTCGGCGGCCCAGGCGGCGCGCCAGTGCTCGGCCAGGGCCAACTGGGCGCGCTTGTGGGCGGCGTAGGCGGCGAAGCCGTTGAAATGCTCCTCGGGGATGTTGAGCATCTTCTTGTTGAGGCCGAGATTGTAGAGGCCGCCCGAAACGACGTTGATCACCGCCGCGCCGGGCTTCAGTTCGCCCGCCTTGTGCAGGTCCTCGGTCAGGATCCAGTGGCCCAGAAGGTTGGTGGCGTAGGAGGTCTCCAGCCCCTCGGGCGTCGGCTGGAACGACCGCATCAGAAGGCCGACGTTGTTGACCAGGACGTCGAACGTCACGGCCGCGATCTCGGGCCGTTTGGACAGGCCGGCGACAGCGGCCATGGAGGACAGGTCGCAGGTGACGGGCACGATCTTGCCGGGCCCCTTGGCCTCGCGGACCAGGTCGCCGAGGGCGCTCACATTGCGGCCGATGGCGTAGACGGCGGCGCCCTTGGCAGTGGCGCGCAGGGCCGTGGCCTTGCCGAGGCCGCCCGTAGCGCCCGTAACCAGCCAGTTCTGGCCCGCGTAGTTCGCCCTGACCGGCTTGAACGGCAGGCCGCGCGCGACATAGCCGAGGCGCGTGAACGACGGCGCGAAGCGGGCGTAGAAATTCACCGACTTCATCAGCGCCTGCCAGAAGGGGGGCTCGGCCATGGAGGTCTCCGGGCGACCGGTCGTCGCTTGCGTAAACACACTAATCGTTCGGTGGCGCTTGGCAAGCGGCTTGCGTTTCTGGACTTATAAGGTCAGCGTTGAGGGATTGAGACGCGGCGACAGCGTCGGGAGGCGCAATGACCAGACCCATTCGGGTGATCCAGTGGGCGACCGGCTCGATGGGCAAGGCCTGTCTGAGAGCCGTGCTGGACGACGATCGGTTCCAGTTGGCCGGGCTGTTCGTCTACGGCGCCGGAAAGGCCGGGCGGGACGCCGGGGACATCGCACGGAGGCCCGAGACAGGGGTGATCGCAACCCGGTCGATCAAGGAGATCCTGGCGCTGGATGCCGATGTGGTCGTGCATGCGCCGATGCTCTCGGCGCCCTACACGGCCCACGACGCCGACGTGAAACGGCTGCTGGAGAGCGGCAAGAACGTGATCAGCATCAACAACTATTTCGAGCCCGGCGCCCTGGGTCGCGCCTATGCCGAAGGGTTGGCCGAAGGCGCGCGCAAGGGCGGGGCGACCCTGGCAGGAACCGGCATCAATCCGGGCTGGGTGGCCGAGCGGATGGCGGCCAATGCCGTCGCCCTGTGCTTGTCGCATCGCAACATCGCAAGCCGCGAGATCATTGACTGCACTACGATTCCGAACCCGGACTACGTGTTCGGCGCGCTCGGTTTCGGATCGGCGCCCGGAGCGATCGATCTAAAGAACGGGCCGCTGGCGGAGACCTTCACGGCCATGTTCTCGCAGAGCGTGGAGGGGCTGGCGATCCGCCTCGGCCTGACGCTGGACCGGTTCGAGCCGGACCACGCGGTCACCCTGGCGGAACGCGATCTGACCATCGCCGCGGGTGGGATCGCCCGGGGCACGGTCTCGGCCACGACATGGCGGGTGCACGGACTGATCGACGGCGAGAGGCGCATCACCCATGAGGTCAACTGGATCATGGACCCGACCCAGACGCCCTTCGCGGGAAAGCCGCACTGGGAGATCGAGGTCGACGGGTCGCCTGGGGTCCGTATCGCCATGGACCTGGTCGACACTGCGCCCGAGGGCGTGCGGACCAAGCCTGAGCAGCTCGCCGTGGCCGCCATGGTGCGCGAGGCCATCCCCCGCATTGTCGCCGCCTCGCCCGGCCTCATGCGGCTCTGAAACCCTCAAGCCGACTTGCCTGCTAACGCAAGTCATGTAACTTTCGTTTCAAGACTGACAAACCAGTCACGGAGGAATTCGATGGCCGACTGCGATCCTGAAATTCAGGCCCTGCTCGACAAGAAGGCGATCGAAGAGGTCCTTCTGAAGTTCCTGCGCGGCTGCGACCGGAATGATCCGGACCTGGTCGAGCGCGCCTACTGGCCCGACGGCTGGGAGGATCACGGCGGCACCTTCGACGGTCCGGCTTCGGAATGGGTCGCGGTGGTCAAGGAGAGGCTGCCGAAGGCCGGGCTGATGAATCACATGGCGATGAACATGGTCATCGATCTGACCGGACCGACCACGGCGGTCGCCGAATGCTATATCCTGACCGCCTCGCGGCTGACGGTAAAAGGGCAGGAGTTCGACACCCGCACCCTGGCCCGTTGCGTCGACCACATGGAAAAGCGCGGCGACGAGTGGCGCATCAAGCGGCGCACCATGTGCTGGGAGTGGAACGAGGAGCACGAGCTATCCGAAACCTGGGCGCGCGGGGCGATCACAAAGGATCCGTCCCTGCTGCGGCGCGGCGGCAAGAAGCCGAACGACATCCTCTATACCCCCGCCGCCTGAGGACCCGACATGGACGTTCAGGGTTCAGTCGCCATCGTGACCGGCGCCAATCGCGGCATCGGCGAAGGCTTCGTCCATGTGCTGATCGAGGAGGGGGCGGCCAAGGTCTATGCCGGCGCGCGCGACCCGGCCTCGGCCCGGCATCTGGTCGATCAGTATCCGGGCAAGGTGATCGTGGTAGCCCTCGACGTCACCAAGCCGGAGACGATCACGGCCGCCGCGGCCGCCTGTCCCGATGTATCGGTGGTGGTGAACAACGCCGGGGCCTTCCACAACAGGCTCCTGATCGGAGCCGACGACATCTCCGCCGCGCGCGACGAGATGGAGGTCAACTATTTCGGCCCGCTGCAAATGGCGCGCGCCTTCGCGCCGATCCTGAAGGCCAACGGCGGAGGAGCGATCCTGAACGTCCTGTCGGTCGGGGGCATCGTCGCCGTGCCGAACATGGGCGGGTACAGCCCGTCGAAGTTCGCCATGCGGGCGGCCGGGACCTGCATCCGCGCCGAGCTGGCCGGGCAGGGGACCAGCGTTACCTCGCTGATCGTCGGTTCGGTCGACACGCGTATGGCGGACCATGTGAAGGGCGCGAAGGAGCAGCCCGCAGACATCGCCCGGGCGGCGATGAAGGGGATCACGCGCGGCGTCGACGAGATCGACACCGACCGGTTCGCGGTCGAGAGCCGAGCCGCCCTGGCCCGCGATCCCAAGGGGATGGAGCGAGGCATGGCCAAGATGCTGCACGCCAAAGAACTGTCGACCGGCCGCTAGCCGCCGCGACGAGGGGGAGACCAGACCATGCCGCCCATCACCGAAATCATGACGATCCTCGGGATCAATTTCGCGCTCTGCGTCGCGTCCTTCGTCATTCTGTGGGGGATCGGCGTGGCCATTCGGGACGTGACCTTCGTCGATGCCTGGTGGGCGCTGGGTCTCGCCTTCATGGGCGTGACGACCTTCTTCATGGCCGACGGCTCGGATCAGAGGATGAAGCTGATCCTCGTTCTGGTCTGTGTGTGGGGTCTGCGCCTCGGCGGCTACATGCTGTGGCGCTGGCGCGATCATGGGCCAGACCGCCGCTACGTGAAGATGCTGGAACGGGCCCAGGAGAAGGGCATGAGCTATCCCAAGGCGGCCTGGGTCATGGTGTTCCAGCTGCAGTCGCCGATCCTGTTCATCTGCAGCCTGCCCGTGCAGCTGGGTCAGATGTCATCGACGCCTGTGGCCGTGGGTCTGATTGGCTGGATCGGGGCCGGTCTGACCGTTTTCGGCATCATCTTCGAGAGCCTCGGTGACTGGCAGATGGTGCGCTTCAAGAAGACGCCGGGAACGGGGGGCACGGTCATGGACAAGGGGCTGTGGCGCTACACCCAGCACCCCAACTATTTCGGCGACCTGTGCGTCTGGTTCGGGTTGTGGCTGATCGCGGCGGAGACTGGCCTGCTGGGGGCAGTGTCCATCGTGGGCCCGCTGCTGCTGATCGTGATGTTCCTGAAATACAGCGGCGGCGTCTCGTACGAGAAACGATTGAAGCACACTCGTCCGGGATATGAAGCCTACATGGCCCGGACGAGCCTGATGATTCCCTGGCCGCCCAAGCGGGCCGCCGCACCGGAGACGAAGTCCGCCGCATGATCAGACCCGCCCGGCCGCGCATCATGTCCACCCCCGGGGTCGCCATGCCGGCGCCCCAGGCGGTCGGAACCCTGTTGAACGTCCATGCGCAGAGGGATCCGGATCGTCCGGCGCTCACGTTCGAGGGGGTCACCCTGACGCGGCGCGAGCTGGCGGAGCGGGTCAACCGGCGGGCGCGAACCCTGGCCAAGGCAGGCGTGGTGGAAGGCGATTTCGTCGCCATCGCCCTGCCCAACTGTCCGGCGTTTCTGGAGCTGGCCTTCGCGGTCTGGGCGCTCGGCGCGACCCCGGCGCCCCTGTCGCACAAGCTGCCGGCGCTGGAGCTGGCGGGCATTCTGGAGCTGCTGCAGCCCCGGCTGATCGTCATCGAGGACGCGGATCGGGCGGGTGCTGTGAAGCGGCTGTCGGAGACGGAGACCTACGACGCCTCGGCCGATCCCTCGCCCCTGCCGGCGATCGTGTCGAAGCATCTGAAGGCCATCGCCAGCGGCGGCTCGACCGGGCGGCCCAAGGTCATCGTCGACATGGCGCCGGCCATGGCCGATCCCGATGTCCTGCTGCTTGGCATGATCCCGGAAGACGTGCTGCTGAACCCCGGGCCGCTCTATCATGCCGCGCCGTTCGGCATGACCTGTTTCGCCATGGGGTGGGGTCTGCACATCGTCCTGATGCCGCGCTTCGACGCCGAGGAGACGCTGAGGCTGATCAATCGATACAAGGTCAGCTGGCTGTTCCAGGTGCCGACGATGATGCACCGCATCTGGTCTCTGCCCGACGAGGTGAAGGCCAGATACGACGTGTCGTCGCTGGACGCCGTCATGCATATCGCCGCCGCCTGCCCGCCCTGGCTGAAGCGGAAATGGATCGAGTGGGTGGGGCCGGAGACGGTCTGGGAAATCTACACGGGAACCGAGGCCCTGGGCGCCACCGGCATTCGCGGGGTGGAGTGGCTGGAGCATCCGGGGTCGGTGGGCAAGGTCCTGCCCGGTTACGAGATGAAGGTGCTGGATGAGGCGGGGGAGCCGTGTGCGCCCGGCGTGGTCGGCGAGATCTATTTCATGCCGCTGCGGGGGCAGGGGACGACCTACAGATACCTGGGGGCCGAGCCGCGGGCGAACGGGACGTTCGAGACCTTGGGCGACATGGGCTATGTCGACGAGGACGGCTGGCTGTATCTGGCCGACCGGCGGGTGGACATGATCGTGTCGGGCGGCGCCAACGTCTATCCGGCCGAGGTCGAGGCGGCGATCGACAGCTTCCCCGGCGTCCAGTGCAGCGTGGTGGTGGGCCTGCCCGATCCGGACTTCGGCCAGAGGGTTCACGCCATCGTCGAGACGGCGGACGGGCGGCTGGATCAGGCGGGGCTGGTCGCCTGGCTGGCCGAGCGGATAGCCCCCTACAAACGGCCGCGTTCGATCGAGGTCACGATTGAACGGCTGCGCGACGATGCCGGCAAGGTCAGGCGGAGCGCGCTGCGGGCCGAGCGGATGCAGGGCGTCTAGAGGCGCGATCTGGACTCGCAGGGCGCCGAGTCCAGAGAGTCCAACTCTGAAGACGAGCTCGCAACTGGCGAACGAAAGTTGCTGATTTAATTCCTAAGCCTGCCGCTTGCGCCTCAAGCGGCCGCCGGGTCCTTCATCTGGAAATAGTCGCGCCAGGCGACGATCTTGCCGTCCCGAAACTCGATGATGCCCATGTAGGGATGGGAGACTTCGACGCCGTCGGCGTTGACGTAGTCCTCGATCCCCTCGGTCAGGACCTTGTCGCCGTTCTCGGCCCAGTTCACGAGCGTCCACTTCGTCGCCGAATGGTTGGCCCAGTATCGGGTGATGAACTTGTCGACCCAGTCCTTGCCGATCAGGGGCCGGGTGCCGACGTGGTAGTGGTATTCGACGTCGTCGGCGAAGAAGTCGAGGAAGGCGGGCGTGTCGCGAGCCTCCGACACCGCCATCAGCGCCCGCAGACGCTCGATCGGACTGGTCACGCCGAGGCTTTCTGCGCGTCCGGCTTGGCGGGCGCGTGGACCTGGGAGGTGTCGTAGTAGTCGCGCATCCGGTAGATCAGGCCGTCGCGGACCTGGAAGACCTGGACGAAGGGATTGTCCATCTTCACGCCCGTCGCGCGGTCGACCAGGACCTCCATGCCCTCGACGAACAGAACCTCGCCGTTCTCGGCGGAATGGGTGACGCGCCACTCCTGCTGGTCGAAGCCGGCTTCGTAGTTGGAGAGGAATTTCCGCATCTTGTCCTTGCCGACGGCCGGACGTTTGGTGGGGTGCCAGTGGTACTCGATGTCGTCGGCGAGGGTGGCGATGAAGCCTTCAACATCGCGCTTCTTCCAGGCGGCCATCATGGCCTCCACGACCTGCATGTTCTGACCCACGGCGTCTCTCCCTGTCGTTCTTTGATTGAACGCTAGGACCATAAGTCTGCTTATGCAAGCGCCCCAACGACGCTTTCACATTCGAACTGATCCTCAGCCGGCCGACTTGATCCGGCCAGCCTTCATCAGCACGTTCTCGAGGCTCAGGCGGCCCTTGCACGCGCTGCAGCAGACCTGAGCGTTCAAGGGTTCGCCGCAGACGTGCTTGATGTGGACGGGCGGTCCGGCCCGGTCCTTCAGGTGGGTGTCGGCCCAGGTCATCATGGTCAGGGCGTGGGGATAGAGGTCCCGCCCCTTGGTCGTCAGCCGATATTGGTAGCGGGGCGGCGTCATCTCGTAGAGCCGGCGCTCGAAGATGCCCGACATCTCCAGCGTCCGCAGACGGTCGGTCAGGATGTTGGAGGCGATGCCCAGAACGCCCTGGATCTCGTCGAACTTGTGCAGGCCAAAATACTGGACGGAGACCACAAGCGCGGTCCAGCGATCGCCCAGCAGATCGACCAGTTCGATGGTCGGGGCCTCGTCGTTCGGCTGGCGGCGGCGGTGCATACGCTGGACCGGGAGCTTCTCCATCCCCTGACCGGGGCCGGGCGTGAAGGAGCAGGTGTGCAGCGTCAGGGGCTCGCCGCAGCCGCCGCAGCGCAACTCAGGCAGCATGGCCTTGCCGCAGTCGGCGTGGGTGAAGACGGTCGGGGCCCGGCCGCCGGTCACGCCCCAGCGCACGCCCCAGCCCCACATCAGCATCATGGAATCGAAGAGGCCCAGACCGCGCGGCGTCAGGTGATAGGCCATGCGCGCGCCCTCGTCCCTTTGGGGCTTCTTGACCAGGATGCCGTGGCGCTCCAGCGCCGCCAGACGGCTGGACAGGGTCGACCGGGCGCCCCCCAGACGGGCGTGGAATTCCTCGAACCGGGTGGCCCCCAGGAAGGCCTCCTGCACCACAAGCAGGCTCCAGCGGTCGCCGAGCGCGTTCAGGGCGCGGTTGACCGAGCTCTTTGGAACCAGACGGATTTTCGGCGCGACGCGGGACATGACCCCTCTTAGGCGACGCCGTTAGGTCTTATCAAGCAACCGTCAATTTCTGGCGTCGGACCACCAGTCCGGCGGCCTCGCGGTCGAAGGTTTCGGACGTGACCCCTTGATCGCGGAGGCCCGTTTTCTGGATCTTGTTGGTCGGGGTCTTGGGAAGGGAGGCCTCGACCCGGACATAGCGCGGCACCATGAAATGAGTCATGCGCGGGATCAGCCATTCGACCAGTTCGCGCGGGTCGATTTCGGCGCCCTCGATCGGGGCGACGGCCACCATGACCTCCTGTTCGCCGCCCGGCAGGTCGACCCCATAGGCGGCGCATTCGCGGACGGACGGGTGGGCCGTGACCTCGATCTCGATCTCCAGCGAGGACATGTTCTCGCCGCGCCGGCGGATGGCGTCCTTCTTGCGATCGACGAAGAAGAAACAGCCCTCCGCATCGCGCCACATCAGGTCGCCGGTGTGGAACCAGCCGTTGCGCCAAGCCCTGGCCGTCGCCTCCGGATCGCCGAGATAGCCCGAGAACAGGGTCCAGGGATTGTCGGAGCGGATCACCAGTTCGCCCGGCTGGCCATGCGGGACTTCGTTGTCGTGGTCATCGACGATGCGGCACTCCATGCCGACGCGGACGCGGCCGCACGAGCGCATGACGGGGTCGTTGATCGCGCTGATCAGGGGGCCGGAAACCTCGGTCATGTTGAAGCCGGACAGGTAGTCGAACCCGAACCGTTTCCCCAGCGCGGCGGTGTCCTCGTTGATCGGCGACAGGGTGACCATGCGCAGGGGATTGTCGGCGTCGTCGGGTCTGGGCGGCTCCTTCATCAGGAAAGAGGTCAGGGCGCCAATCAGGCCGGAGCAGACCGTGGATCCGGTCTCGCGCACCGTGTCCCAGAAGCGGCGGGTGTCGAAGGCCTCGAACAGGGCGACCGAGCCGCCGCAAGCCACCGCCGCCGTGATCGCCGAGATGCCGCCGACATGGAACATCGGCAGGTTCACCAGCATCCGGTCGGACTGGGCCATGTAGCCGTAGGTGACCTTGGCCGTGGTCCACTCCTGCACATAGGAGGTGACGACGGCCTTGGACGGACCGGTCGTGCCGGAGGTGAAGATGATCACCGGCGGGTCGTGCGGATGCTGGGGTGAGATGGTGCAGGCGGCGGGATCGCCGTCGAGGGCTGAGGCCTGTTCGATCTCGACCGGCAGGTCCAGAGGGCCGGAGGGGCCGGTCAGGATCAGTCGCTCGACCGCGCCCAGCGACAGGCCTTCCAGACGTGGGGCGAGATCGGGGTGGACGATCATCGTCTTCGCGCTGGTCTTGCCGATGGCGTGTTCGAGAAGGCGGCCGCGGAAGCTTGTGTTGATAGGGGCGAGCGCCGCGCCCGCGTAGTTGGCGCCGAACCAGGCGCGGACCAGGGCCGGACCGTTGGGGGCCCAGGCCGCGACGATGTCACCGCCTGTCACCCCCCGCGCCTGAAGGGCGGCGGCGGTCGACAGGGCGCGGCTGCGGGTCTCGGCCCAGGTCCAGGTCTCGCCGGTCTCGAAGCGGATGAAGACCGTGTCGGGCGTCTCGGCCGCCCAGCGGTCGATCAGCCGGGGGATGACGCACTGTTCGGCGGTCGGCGGGGTCGGGTCGAACCAGGGGAGGCTGAGGCGGGGGTCGCTCACCGGGCGGGCTCCTGCCAGGCGCGGGCCTCCTCGACGCTGTCGCGGAAGGGCTTCAGGGCGCGACCCAGCATCAGGGCGGCGACGGCGACGGTGACGCCGCTGACGATGGCGAGAGACAGGCCGATGCTGGCGTCTCCGCCCAGCCACTGGTCGCTGATCGCTGCGACGACGGTGGGGCCGAGGCCGAGCGAGATCAGGTTGCCGATCAAGAAATAGATGGCCGTGATCTGGGCGCGCAGCTGGTTCGGAGCGACGGCCTGAAGCGCGGTGGCCGGCAGGCTGTTCATGACCCCGGCGAAGAAGCTGAAGCCCGCCAGCGCGGCGATGGCCAGTTCTTTCGACGGCATCAGCGGCATGGCGACGGCGAAGGGGATGCTGGCGACGAGGGACAGGATGGCGACGCGGACGGGGGCGTCGGTGCGGCCCTTGTTGGCGAACCAGTCGGTGATCCAGCCACCGACGAGTACGCCTGGCGTGGCGGCCAGCAGAAGCACCAGTCCGTAGGCGAAGCCGACGTCGGCCGGGGTCATCGCATGCTGGCGGATCAGCACCGCCGGCGCCCAGGCCAAGTACGAGATGCCTGCCATGCCGAAGATCGAGAAGGCGAAGATCAGCATGTAGAAGGTCGACCGGCGCGACCACATGTATTTCAGCACGCCCGACTGGGCGTCCGCCTTGGTCACGCCGTGACGGGGCGGCTCGCGCACGATCAGGAACAGGGCGGCGATCAGAAGACCCGGCGCGCCGACCAGGACGAAGGTCTGTTGCCAGGGCGCCAGCTCGCCGACGAAGGGCAGGTCCAAAGCGCCGGCCTGGGCGATCGCATCGATCACGGCGCCGCCGATCATCAGGGCCAGACCGGCGCCGAGGTAGGGCGCCATGGAGTAGACGGCCAGAGCCCGCGCCCGCTGACGGGGCGGGAAGTAGTCGGAGATCATCGAATAGGCGGCGGGCGACAGGGCGGCCTCACCGACGCCGACGCCGATGCGGGCGGCGAACAGGGCCCAGAAGCTGTTGGCCAGACCGCAGGCCACGGTCATCACGCTCCAGACCACGATGCCCCAGAAGATGATCCAGCGGCGGCTGCCCCGGTCCGCCAGCCGCGCCAGGGGCACGCCCATGACGGTGTAGAAGAGGGAGAAGGCGATCCCGGCCAGGAGGCTGAACTGGGTGTCGGTGATGGTCAGGTCGGCCCGGATCGGCTGGACCAGGAGGGTCAGGATCTGGCGGTCGATGAAACTGGAGGTATAGGCCACCATCAGGGCGGCGACGGCGAACCACGCCCATCCCGACCGGGGCCAGACACGAGGCGTCGAAGGGGTCGAAACGCCCGCCAGTCCGTCATGCGCGCTCATGCCGCGATCCTGTTCAATCTCAAGATGAAAGTCACTCTCGCAGGTGCGAGATGGTCGGCAAGGATGCCGGGCTCGCGGCTGGTTCGGCAACGAACTGCACGGCGTCGAATTCCGACTGATCGCTGGTCACTCACTCTCAACTCCCTGTTCCGGAACGTTTTAGTGTCCGAAATGCCGCCGGCTCTCTGGCCGGTCGACCGCGAAACGCCCCAAGCTGTGCCGGAACGTGTCGCCGAACTCACACTGAAGCACACAAGATGGTCTGATTACAAAAGCTATTTGACAGTCTCAATTCGCCAGTTACAAATCGGAGCCAGAAGCACCTCGGCTAACGGGGGCTCAAGGGAGGATAGGGCGTGAATATCAGAGGCACAGTCAGCGTATCCGCATTGCTCATCGCCGCGACGCTTTCGGCGTCCCCGGCCTTCGCCCAGACCGCTCCCTTGGAGCAGGAGGCGACGCGCGTCGATGAGATCATCGTCACCGCGACCCGTCGCGAACAACGACTGATCGAGGCGCCGGTGGCCGTCACCGCCGTCGGCGGCGAACAGCTGGAAAACTCCGGCGTCACCGACATCCGCGAGCTAACCAGCCTGGCCCCTAGCGTCCAGTTCCAGACGCCGGGCGGCGGCGCCGACTCCTCGATCCGCATCCGCGGCGTGGGCACGACCTCGACCAATCCCGGTCTGGAATCCTCCGTCGGCGTGATCATCGACGGCGTCATCCGGGCCCGCACCGGCGTCGCCTTGTCCGAGCTCGGCGATCTGCAGAGCATCGAGGTCCTGCGCGGTCCGCAGGGCACCCTGTTCGGTCGCAACACCTCCTCGGGCATCATCAACGTGATGACGAAACAGCCGAGCTTCGACGGCTTTAGCGGCAACATCACCGGCACCTACGGCAACTACGACGACCGCCGTCTGTCGGGCGCGATCAACATCCCGCTGGTGGACGACGAACTGGCTCTGCGGATCGAAGGGTCCTACGAACTGCGCGACGGCTTCTACAAGGACGCCAATTCCGACCAGAGACTGGACAATCTCGACCGTCAGTTCGTGCGGGCCAAACTGCTGTGGCGCCCGACGGAGAATGTCAGCTGGACCTTCTCGGCCGACTACACCAACCGTAACGAAAACTGCTGCGTTGCCGTCCTGGCCATCGCCGGACCGACCTACAATCTGGTCAATCAGCTGGCGGCGGCTCGCGGCGGCATCGGTTACACCTCGACCAATCCGTTCGATCGTCAGGCCTCCAAGAACAACGTCCGGCGGAACCAGGAAGACATCGAAGACGGCGGCGTCTCGGCTTCGGGCCAGTGGGACATGGGTTGGGCGACGCTGAACTCGGTCACCGCCTTCCGCAGCTGGGAAGCCTATCGCTCGCAGGACTTCGACCACTCGGGCGCCGATCTGGGCTTCTTCGCTCCGAACGGCCTGCACCAGAAGTTCGACGTCTTCACCCAGGAGCTCCGGCTGCAGGGTGACGCGGGCAATCTGGACTGGCTGGTCGGGCTCTTTTATTCAGACGAGACGGTCCTGAACGACAGCGCCTATCGGATCGGCGCCGACTATCCGCTGATCTACGGCGGCGCGGCGACCTTCCAGGCCTCGACCCTGGCGGCCTTCCGTCCCGGCGACGGCGCGCGCGGCATCGGCGAGCAGAGCGGACAGGACTTCTCCCTGTTCACCCACAACGTCTTCCACGTCACCGACGCGCTGAGCATCACCGCCGGGCTGCGCTACACGCAGAACGACAAGGAGATCGATTTCCGGGGCGAGAACTTCAACCCGGCCTGTGACAGCGCGGTCCGCACCAGCGACGCCGCCGGCATCACGCGCTTCTGCGCGCCCTTCTGGGATACCCGTCTGAATCCATCGGGCGATTCGGACTCGCGTACGGAAAAGGCCACGACCGGCACGGCGAACATCGCCTATCGGATCAGCCCGGAACTCAACACCTACCTGTCCTACTCGCGGGGCTACAAGTCGGGGGGCTACAACTTCGACCGTGCCGGTTTCACCACGCCGGCCACGCCGAACGCCGCCGATCTGGCCTTCGTCGAGGAGACGGTCGACGCCTATGAGTTCGGCTTGAAGGGCGAGTTCTTCGACCGGAGCCTGCGGGCCAACTTTGCGGCCTTCTACCAGACGTTCGAGGGCTTCCAGCTGATCGAGTTCACGGGCGTCAGCTTCGTGGTCCGTTCGCTGGCCGAGGTCGTCACCAAGGGCGCCGAGCTGGAGATCACCTGGGAGCCGACCGACGGCCTGACCCTGACCAACGGCCTCAGCTACACCGACGCCTACTATCCGGTGAACGTGGGCAACCGTCAGTACTCAGGTCTGGAGCTGGAGCAGTCGCCCGACTGGGTCAACGTCTCCTCGATCACCTATGAGTTCCCGATCGGCGGCAGCCTGACCGGCGTGGCCTACGCGGACGCCCGCTACTCGTCCGAGTTCTTCACCGGCGGCTTCGATCCGAACCGGATCCAGCCGTCTTTCACCACCGCCAACGTGCGCTTCTCGCTTCGCGACGCGAACGAGGCCTGGCAACTGGATCTCTACGCACGCAACGTGTTCGACCAGGACTACTATCGCCGCGTGATCCCCGCGACCTTCCAGACGGGATCCTACTCGGCCTTCCTCGGCGATCCCCGCACCTACGGGGTCACCCTGCGGCGCAACTTCTGAGCCGCATTCCTTCCGGGTTTTCCTGACCTGAGACGACTGGCCCCGCTGTGTGAGCAGCGGGGCCTATTTTTGTCTCCTCCCCATCGAAGATGGGGAGGTGGATGCGAACTCTTCGCGAGCAGACGGAGGGGGTCTTGGCGCGCGCAGAAAGAACCCCTCCGTATCTCCGCTTCGCTTCGAGCCACCTCCCCACTGCGTGCGGAGGAGACGCGGGCAGGTTCCTAGAACCCCATCTGTTTCGCCGCCAGATCGCGCAGGATCTCCTCCGACCCGCCGCCGATGACGAAGATCCGGGCCTCGCGGTAGATGCGTTCGACGCGGTTGCCGCCGGTGTAGGCGCGGCCGCCGAGGACCTGGAGGCTCTCGCGGGCGCAATGCTCCAGCGTCGTCGTCGCCTGCACCTTCAGAAGCGCGAGGTCCGCGACCGGCAGTTCGCCACGCGAGAAGCGCCAGACCAGGATGTCGAGCATGGCGTAGGCGACCTTCAGCCGTTGGACCATGTCCACGATCTTGTGGCGCATGACCTGGTGGTCGATCAGCCGCTTGCCGAAGGTCTGGCGCTCGCGGGCGAAGGCGATGGCCTCGGCGACGCAGGTGCGGGTCATGGCCAGGGTCGCGGCGATGCCGGAGAAGCGCTCGATGTTGAACTGGCTGGCGAGGCCGGCGAAGCCCCGGTTCTCGACACCGACGAGGTTGGTCACGGGGACCTCGACGTTGTCGAATTTCAGCCAGCCGTTGTTCTTGTTGTACCACTGCAGGCCGGGCAGGGGCCCGCGTGTCACACCCGGCCGGTCCGTCTCGATCAGCAGCATCGACAGTCCGCCCATTCCAGGGCCGCCGGTCCGCACCGCCGTCAGCAGAAAGTCAGCCTTCATCGCGCCCGAGATCAGGGTCTTGCCGCCGTTGACGACGAAGACGTCGCCTTTCCGTTCAGCGGTGGTGGTGAAGCCGGACACGTCCGACCCGCCGCCGGGTTCGGTCACGGCGAAGGCGATCTTCTTGTCCCCCGCCAGCACCGGTCGGGCGACGCGATCCAGCATCTCGGGCGTCCCGCCCGAGATGATCGGCGGCAGGGCGATCCAGGGCGTGGCGAGGTCGGCGAACACGACGCCGGATCCGAGGCGGAAGAACTCTTCGGCGAAGATAATGCGATGCCACAGGTCGATGGTCTCGCCCGTGCCGCCCAGATCCTCGCGGAAGCCCATGCCGCTGACGCCCTCGCGCGCGGCGTCCTTGTAGAGGCTGTCGGGGAAGTCGGAAGCTGCGTCCCACTCGTCCAGATGCGGAGCGATATAGCCCTCGACGAACCCCCGCAGCTTGGCCCGCCAGGCGTCATGCTCGGGCGTCAGAAAGGGGCTGGGCGGGCGCAGTCCGTCGAAATCGAGCGCGGGCGCGGTGTGATCGGCCATGGTCGTCTTCCTGTCGCGCCAGTGCATCCGGCGTCGCTTTCACTTTCATACTAATCCCCTCTCGCCATCCGCCGCAAGAATGGTATTCTAACGCAACCCACTGGGCGACGGCCCTGCGGATCAAGGAGCGTGCGATGGGACTGGAACAGACGGGCAAGGCCCGCACGGCCTTCAAGGGCGACGTGGCGCAGGCGCCGTTCAAGGCGACCCTGACCGAGCGCGAGCACCCCTATATGCAGGGCGCGTGGACGCCGCAGCACGAAGAACACACCGCCGACGACATGGTCGTCATCGGCACGATCCCGACCGACATTGATGGCGTCTATGTCCGCAACACCGAGAACCCGGTGCATCAGCCACTGGGCCGCTATCACCCGTTCGACGGCGACGGCATGCTGCACGCCATCAGCTTCAAGGACGGCAAGGCCAGCTACCGCAACCGCTTCGTCCGCACCAAGGGCTTCCAGGCCGAACAGGAAGCGGGCCGCGCCCTGTGGGCCGGTCTGGCCGAACATCCGTCCCTGTCGGAAGAGCCCGGCTGGGGCGCGCACGGCGGCTTGAAGGATTCGTCGTCGACCGACGTCATCATCCATGCCGGGGCGATCCTCTCGACCTTCTACCAGTGCGGCGAGGCCTATCGGATCGATCCATACACGCTGGAGCCGATGGGGACGGACGGCTGGTGCCCGCCCGAGGGCATCTCGGCCCACCCCAAGGTCGATCCGAAGACGGGCGAGCTGCTGTTCTTCAACTATTCCAAGACCGCGCCCTACATGCACTACGGCGTCGTCGGGGCGGACAATAAGCTGAAGCACCTGACGCCGGTGCCCCTGCCGGGACCGCGCCTGCCGCACGACATGGCCTTCACGACGAACTGGTCGATCCTGAACGACTTCCCTCTGTTCTGGGAGCAGGATCTGCTGCCCAAGGGCTTTCACGTCGCTCGATTCCACGCCGACATGAAGTCCCGCTTCGGCTTGATCCCGCGCTTCGGCGGCCAAGACGACGTGCGCTGGTTCGAGAGCAATGCGACCTATGTTCTGCACTTCCTGAACGCCTGGGAAGACGGCGACAGCATCGTTCTGGACGGCTATTTCCAGGACAATCCGGTGCCCAAGACCAGCCCGGACGCCTGGCCGCAGTACGAGCGGATCATGACCTTCCTCGACCAGAACATGCTGGAGCCCAAGCTGCACCGCTGGCGCTTCAACCTAACGACGGGCGAGACGACGGAACAGCGGCTGGACGACCGGGTGCTGGAGTTCGGCATCATCAACAACCAGTTCGCGGGGGTGAAATACCGCTACGCCTATTCGGCGGTCTCCAAGCCCGGCTGGTTCCTGTTCACCGGTCTGGTCAAGCATGACATGGACACGCTCGAGAGCTGGGCCATCGACTTCGGGCCGGAGCGGTACGGGTCGGAACCCGGCTTCGCGCCGCGCGTGGGGGCGACGGAGGAGGACGACGGCTATCTGATCACCTATGTCACCGACATGATCGAGGACCGGTCCGAATGCGTCATCTATGATGCGAGGAAGCTGGCCGATGGGCCGGTGGCGCGGATCATCCTGCCCGGCCGGATCTCCAGCGGCACCCACGCGACCTGGGAGCAGGGCGAGACCATCCGGGCCTCCAAGGCCGCCAACGCAGCGTAAGGATATCCTGACATGACCTATATACTGGGCGGCTGGCAGTCGGACTTCGCGCGCAACTACGCCCGCGAAGGGCTGGAGATCGGCGACGGCTTTGCGGAGGCCGTCAACGGCGCGCTCCACGAGACCGGACTGGAGCCCGAGGACATCGACGTGGGTCACGTCGGCAACTTCGTCGGCGACCTCTTCACCGGTCAGGGGATGCTCGGCGGCTTCTTCGCCATGACCGACGAGCGGTTCACCGGCATGCCGGCCTCGCGCCACGAGGCGGCCTGCGCCTCGGGCAGCCTGGCGGTGCTCGCCGCCGCCGCCGACATCGAGTCCGGGCGATACGGGACCGCCATGGTCCTGGGTCTGGAGATGATGCGGAACGTGCCGGGCGTGACGGCGGCCGAGCATCTGGGCGCCGCCGCCTGGGCCGGGCACGAGTATCTGGACGCCACCTATCCTTGGCCGCGCGCCTTCTCGGACCTGACCGAGGAGTACGACCGTCGCTACGGCATCGACGAGCGTCACCTGCGCCGTATCGCCCAGATCAATTTCGACAATGCCAAACGCAATCCGAACGCCCAGACGCGGAACTACAGCTTCTCCAACGCAAGCTTCACCGACGATGACGAGGCCAATCCGGTCATCGAGGGACGCGTTCGCAAGACCGATTGTGGCCAGGTCACGGACGGCGCCGCCGCCATCATCCTGGCCTCGCCGGAACGGGCGGCGGACTATGCGAGGAAGCGCGGCATCCCGCTGGAAAGCATCCCCCGCATTAAGGGCTGGGGCCACCGCTGCGCCCCCATCGACTATGGGCGGAAGATCAGGGCCAGCGAGGGCCAGACCTATGTCTTCCCGCAGGTGAAGCGCGCCATCGACGACGCTCGCGCCCGCGCCGGCATCGACCTGTCGGGCGTTGACGCGGTGGAGACCCACGACTGTTTCTCGATGACCGAATACATGGCCATCGACCACCTTGGCCTGACCGCGCCGGGCGAGAGCTGGAAGGCCGTCGAGGCGGGCGACATCGAGCTGGGCGGGAAGCTGCCGATCAACGCGTCGGGCGGGCTGATCGGTTGTGGTCACCCGGTGGGGGCGACCGGCGTGCGGATGGCGCTGGATGCCTTCAAGCAGACTACGGGCACGGCCGGCGACTATCAGGTCGAGGGAGCGAAGACGGTTCAGACGCTGAACATCGGCGGATCGACCACGACGACGGTCAGTCTGGTCGTCGGGGTCTAACGCGGCGCCCGGATCGCCACCCCGACCGATCCCTGAGCCACCACCACGCCCGCATCCGTGACGACCTCGACCGTCACCACGGCCTTGCGGTCGTCGCGCCAGGTCAGGATTCCGGTGGCGTCCAGCCGAGTGGCGGATCCCGGCGCGGCGTTCAGGAAGCGCATCGTCAGATCGGTGGTGGCGAGGGTCTGACCGGGCTTCAGGATCGTCATCACCGCCGAGGCGCCGGCCATGTCGACGACGGCGGCCGTGACCCCGCCGTGGACGATGCCCATGAGGTTCAGGTGGCCAGCATCCACGTCCAGGGTGAAGCGCACGAAGCCTTCGCGCGCCTCGACCGGCCGGGCCCGCAGCCGTTTCAGAAAGCCCCCAACCTCGAGCCCCGCATCCATCCAGCGCCGGACCAGCTCCAGCCCGTCGACGGTGGGATCGAGCTGGAACCGGACCGGTTCGCTCACGCCGCCCCGCGCAGGGCCGGGCGTTCTGCCGTCCTGTTCGCGAACCGCTCGACGGCGGCGAGATACTCCCGCTCCAGCTGGCCCACGACATCGGCGATCAGCTCCACGGCCTTGACCGCCTCGATGCCCTGACCGGCGGCCCAGATGTCGCGCCAGCGCTTGTTGTCGCCGCCCGAGGCGTAGTTGCGCTCGGCCGGTCCGCCCAGATTGTCCGGGTCCTGACCGGCGGCCCGCAGGGAGGGTTTCAGCCAGGACGCGTCGGTGCCCGTGACCGAGGCGGACACCACGAGATCGTCCGGACCTGAGTCGATGACCATCTGCTTGTAGGCTGGCTGGGCCATGCTCTCGGTCGTGGCGAGGAAGCGGGTGCCCATGTAGACGAAATCGGCCCCGGCCGCGACCGCGCCCGCGATCCCGGCGCCGTCCCCCACGCCCCCGCCGACTGCGATATAGCCGTCGAAGAACTCGCGCACCGCCGAGATGAAGGCGAAAGGCGACAGGTGGCCGGTGTGACCGCCGGCGCCGGCGCTGACGCAGGCCAGACCGTCGACGCCCGCTTCGGCCGCCTTCCGCGCCAGCTTCATAGACACGACGTCGGCGAAGACGAGGCCGCCATAGGATTTTACCGTCTCCATTACCGGCTTCGGCGAGCCCAAGGCCGTGATCACGACCGGCGGCTTGTATTCGGCCACCAGACGCAGGTCCTCAGGCAGGCGGGCGTTGGTGGAATGGGTGATCAGATTGGCGATCCACGGCGCGTCGCCGGGTTTCAGCGCATCGGTGATCTGGCCCATCCAGGCGTCGAGATCCTCCACCGTGCGGCAGTTGGTGGTCGGAAACGCCCCGCCGATCCCGGCCTTGCAGGCGGCGATGACCATTTCCGGTCCCGAGATCAGGAACATGGGCGCCGCGAAGACGGGCAGGCGAAGCGTGTCGAAGGCGGCGGTCATGCGGGTACGGTCTCGTTGAAGGCGGCGCGCAGGTCGCGTTTCAGCACCTTGCCCACCGGATTGCGGGGCAGGGCGTCCAGCGTCTCCAGCCGTTCGATCTGCTTGTAGACGGCGACCTGACGATCCGTCGTCAGGAAGCGGTTGATCTCTTCCATGGTCGCGGTCTGGCCGGGTCGCCAGACGACGAAGGCGGCAAGGCGTTCGCCGAGATTGGGGTCCGGCGCCCCGACCACGGCGGCCTCGGCGACGGCCGGATGGGCGACCAGGTGGTTCTCGATTTCCTCGGACGAGATGTTCATCCCGCCCCGGATGACGATGTCCTTCAGCCGGCCGACGAACTTCAGATACTGTAGCCGGTCGCCGGCCAGTTCGAACAGGTCGCCGGTGCGGAACCAGCCGTCCTTGTCGAAGGCCCGGGCGTTGATCTCCGGCGCGCGCCAGTAGCCCGAGAAGATGGTCGCGCCCTTGACCCTGAGTTCGCCGGGCTTGCCGGCCTCGGTGATGGTGTCTTCCGTCTCCGGATCGACGATCCGGGTGAAGATCCGGTCATGGAGCATGCAGTTCCACTTGAACCCGTCGCCCAGACGCGGGAACAGCGTCGCGCGCTCGGCCGGGTCGGGAATGTCCTTCAGGGCGCTGGGGAAGGACGCGCCTTCGTTGGAGCCGAAATAGTTCACGATCTGCACGCCGTGCTTCTCGTGGAAGGTCCGCACCATCCATTCCGACAGGGGCGCCGAGCCCGAACCGATCGACTTCAAGCGCTTGAAATCGATGCCTTCCAGCAGGGCCTCGTTCTGCAAAAGCAGGTTCAGGACGGCGGGCGGGGCGACGGTGTAGTCGATCTTCTCCTCGCGGATCTGCTTCAGCAGGATCGGCAGATCGAACGGCTGGTGCTGGATCAGGACCCCGCCGAGCAACAGCCAGCCGACAAAGGCGGTGGAGATGCCCGCCATGTTGACCATCGGAAAGGGGTTCAGCAGGCGCGCGCCCGGCTCCAGGTCCGCCGCGTCGATGACGCCGGCGCCCATGATGATCCATTCGTTATGGCTGCGCGACACGCCCTTGGGCTGGGCCTCGGTGCCCGAGGTCCAGCAGATGGTGACGATGTCATCGGCGGTGACGCGGGCGTCCTGCGCCGCCTTCTGGGCCGTGCGATGCTGTTTGCCTGTAACGCCATCCATGAGGGGTTCGAGATCGAGCGCGCCGGCCGGGCAGGTCTCGCCCAGCACGAAGACGGTCTTCAGCGTGGGGCAACGGCCCTTCAGCGCGACGATCATCTCGCCATGCTGCTGTTTCCCGATCCTGTCGGCCGTGATCGCGGCCACGGCGTCGGTCTTGTCGATGATGTAGGCCAGCTCGTTCTCGCGGTACTGGACCGGCGCCGGGCTGGCGATGACGCCCAGACGCACGCAGGCCAGATAGGCGATGGTCAGTTCGGCGATATTGGGCAGCTGGATGACGACGACCTGATCCTTCCGGACGCCGTGGGCCACAAGCACGGCGGCCAGACGATCGACGGCGTGGGCAGTCTCGCGCCAGGTCAGGCGGTCGGGCTGGCCGCCGACGACATCGGCCGCGTTCAGCGGATCGACCAGGGCCTCCGTGTCGGGATGGGCCGCCACATGTTTGCGGAACAGGTCGTCGAGCGTGGTGTCGCCCCACCAGCCCTTCGACTTCATCTCCTTGATGCGGTCCCTAGGGATCACGATCATCGGGCCAGCTCCAGCGGTCGGGATTGAATTGAACGACAGAGGGCGCGGACGTCGTCGCGCACCACCTTGCCGACGGGGTTGCGGGGCAGGTCGGGGAGGATGTGCAATCTCTTCGGCGTCCGCACCGGGCCGATCCGGTCCCGGACGAAGGCGATGAGAACGGCCGGGTCGGCGTCAGGCGAAGCGGCCACCGCCGCCTCCAGCCGCTCGCCCCAGACCTCGTCGGGCTCGGCGAAGGCGCAGGCCTCGCGCACCAGGGGATGCAGGTTCAGCGCCGCCTCCACCTCGCCGGGATAGACGTTGTAGCCGCCCGTGATGATCAGGTCCTTGGACCGGCCGATCAGATAGAGCAGGCCGTCGTCGCCGATCCGGCCGATGTCCCCGGTCTTCAGCCAGCCTTCGTGCCGCGACACCGCTGTCAGCTCGGGCGCGTCCAGATAGTGCGTCCGCGTCAGGTCGCCGCCGACCACGATCTCTCCCTCGCCACGCGCGACGAGGACGCCGTCGGCGGTCAGCAGCCGAACCGGAGTATGGGCGAACGGGCGGCCCACCCCGGCGCGCTTGTCGGGATCGGTCATGTCGGCGGGCGACAGGCCGGCGATGGTCATGGGGGCCTCGGTCTGGCCATACAGGGTCGAGACGACGGGGCCGAAGCGGTGGATGGCCTGGGCGATCCGATCCGGCGACATGGGCGCGGCGGAATAGGTCAGGTGGCGCAAGCGCGGGAAGTCCTCGGGGCCGAATGCGGCCTCGCCCATCAGGAGAGCGATCAGGGTCGGGGGCATGAAGACGGTGGAGACGCGGGTCTTCAGCTCCCGGAGGATGGCCGCGCGGTCGGGCTCGGGCAGGAGGGCATGGGCGCCGCCCGCCGCCAGCACCGGCAGGACATAGTGAGACGAGCCGTGGGTCAGGGGCGCGACGGCGAGGTTCACGTCTTCGGCGGTGAAGCCGTAGAATTCGGACAGCGAGCGCAGGGCCGACCGGCCGCTGGCCTGGCGCTGGACCACCCCCTTGGGTACGCCGGTCGAGCCGCCGGTGAACTTCAGGGCGAAGGGGGCGTCCGGATCGTCCGTGATCGGAGGGGGGGGCGCGGAGCCGATGCCGTCGAGCCAGGCCTCCAGAGGCAGGGGACGGGGCGACACCCCCGCAGCCTCGGTCGAGGCCGCGTCGATCAGGGTCAGGGCCGGGCCCGCGCGGCGTTGGAAATCGCTGTTGAGGCGGGCGCCGTTCCGGGGGTTCAGCGGCATCCACACCGCCCCCGCGCGCAGGATGGCGAGATAGGCCACGACGTGCCGCCAACTGTTTCGCGCGCACAGTCCGACTCGGTCGCCGGGACCGACGCCGCGCGCCGCGAGGTCTCCGGCCGCGCGCTCGACGAGGGCGATGAGTTCGCCGTGGCTCAGGGTCGTCTCACCGTCGAACAGGGCGGGGCGGGCGGCCTTGGTCGTCTGGCCTTCGTAGAGGGCGTGGATCGGGTTCATGCGGCCCGCTCCAGCACGGTGACCACGGTCGCCGCCTCCTCGACGCCGAGGAAGCCGCCGCCGTTCTCGGCCACGGCGATGCGGGCGTTCTCGACCTGCCGGCCGCCAGCCTCGCCGCGCAGCTGGGTGATCAGTTCGTAGATCTGAGCGATGCCGGTGGCGCCGACAGGGTGGCCCTTGGACACCAGTCCGCCCGACGGATTGACCGGGGTCCGGCCGCCGAGCGCGAAGTCTCCGGCGCGAAGCCGGGCGCCGACCGTGCCCGGTCCGGCGAGGCCGAGGTTCTCGATCTGCTGAACTTCCGCGTAGCTGGTGGCGTCGTGGACCTCGGCGACATCGACGGCGTCCGGGCCGAGGCCGGCCTCTTCGAAGGCCTTGGTCGCGGCGCGTTTGCCGATGTGGTTCTCGAGGTCGTTCGCCGCCCGATCGCTTGCGCTGACGAGGGCGCAACCGCGCACGCGGACAGCGCGCGACGCTCCACCCAGCCGCGCCAGACCCCGGTCCGAGACCACCACGGCCGCTGCGGCGCCGTCGCTGACGGGGGCGCACATGGCGCGGGTGAAGGGGAAGACGACGGGCTTGTCGGCCAGAACCTGATCGACCGTCATGGGCGTCCGGTACTGGGCGCGGTCGTTGGCGGCGCCGGCGGTGTGGTTCTTGGCGGCGACGCGGGCGAAGTCCTCCTGCGTCGTGCCGTGGCGGGCCATGTGGGCGCGGGCCTGGGCGGCGTAGAGGTCCATGAACAGGCTGCGATCCGGGCCGGGGGCTTCGCCGCCCATCGCCCGGATGTAGGCCACGACGCCCTCCCGGTCATGGATGTCGGTCCCCCCTGCGAAGGCGGCGGCGACGCGGTCGGGACGGTCGGGCCAGACCATCTTCTCGACCCCTACGATCAGGGCGACGTCGCCCGCGCCGGCCTTGACCCAGTGGATGGCTGAAAGCAGGGCGGTCGAGCCGGAGGCGCAGGCGTTCTCGACATTGGTCACGGGGATGCCGGTCAGGCCGAGGGGGCGCAGGGCGATCTGGCCGCGCACCGTATTCTGCCCCTCCAGCATCGGCTGGCGGGTGTTGGAGAACCAGGCGGCTTCGATGTCGTCGATAGTGGCCCCAGCGTTGGACAGGGCGGCCGTCACGGCCTCGGCGGTCAGCGACTTGACGGTGTCGTCGAGGCGCTTGCCGAAACGGGTCATGGAGATCCCGGCGATGAAGACCTCGCCGCTCACGCCGCCGGTCTGCGTCGCTGCACGATGCGGAAGCGGGACGCCACAAAGGCCAGGTCCGCCAGACAGGCGTTGCCTGCGGGGTTCAGTCCCGTGACGTGATAGTCGCTGTAGGCGGCGGCGAAGTTGATCCACATCGCGCCGGTGAGATTGATCGACAGATTGGCCCCGGCGGCCTCATAGGCGGGCGTCGCGCGGTCGATGAACGCCTCGTCGGTCGAATAGAGGTAGGATGAGATGGAGCCCCTGGTCCGGGCCAGATCGGTTGCCTCGATCACCGCCTCGCGAGGGTCCTTCTTCACCAGGAACAGGACCGGGCCAAAGCGTTCCTCCGCATACAGATCCATCTGCTGGCCCTCGTCCACGGCGATGACCAGAGGCGTCATCGTGCGGGCGTCCGGGAACTGTGGATGGGCGTAGGGGGCGGGGTCGCGGAGCGTCCGCACGCCGGGCCGGTCGGCGACGGCGGCTTGCGCCTCGGCCACGACCTTCAGCGACACCTCGCCCTGGATCGCGCCCATGATGCCCGAGGCCATGGCCGGGTCGTCGGCGATGGCGTCGATCTGGTCGACGATGGCGGCGGACAGGGGGGCGAACAAGTCGGGCGCGATGTAGATGACCTGAGGGCTGGTGCACATCTGGGCCGAGAACAGGCTGGACGAGCGGGCCACGGCGCGGCCGACCGCGTCGAGGTCGGCGACGCTCTCGACGACGACGGTGTTCACGCCCGCCGTCTCGGTGAACAGCAGCTTGCCGGTCACCGTCCGCTCCAGATGGCCGCCGTAGCGGGGGCTGCCGGTGAAATCGACGATCTGGACGCGCGGGTCGTCGACCAGATCCTGGGCGACCGGTTCGGCGAGCGTATCGACGGCCAGGCTCACGAGGTTCGGGTCGAAGCCGAACTCGGTCAGGACGGCGCGGCTTGTCTGGACCACGAGGGCCATGGGCAGGACGGCGATGGGGTGCGGCTTGACCACGACCGGGTTGCCGGTCGCGAGCGAGGCGAACATCGCCGGATAGGCGTTCCAGGTCGGGAAGGAGGCGCAGCAGATGACCAGACCGACCCCGCGCGGGACCAGCACATAGGTCTTCTCCAGCGCGACCGCTTCGCCGCCGAACTGGCGATGATAGGTCGCCGACGGCGCCACGTCCCGCATGGCCTTGGCGGCGTAGGCGAGCGCCTCGACCCCGCGATCCAACGCGTTGGGGCCGGAGCCTGAGAAGGCCTGGGTATAGCTCTGACCCGCGACGTGCATGACGGCGTGGGCCATCTCGAAATTGCGGGCGTAGAGACGGGCGGCGATCTCCAGGCAGATCGCTATGCGCAGTTCGAAATCCGCCTCGCGCCAGTCACCCATGGCCGCGACGGCCGCGCCGATCAGGGCGTCCGGATCGCTCTTCGGATAGCGGATGTTTAGCGGCTGTTGCGTGAAGGGCGAGACCTCCTCGCCGACCTCGCCGACGACGCCGGGCTGACCGAGGTCGAAGGTCGTGCCGAGCCGCGCCTCGAACGCCGCCTTGCCGGCGCCCGGCTTGTCGGGGCCGTGGATCTTGGTCGAGGGACTGTCGCTGTAAGGGCTCCAGCTCTTGCGCGTCTGCACCGCGTCGATGGCGGCCATCAGTGTCTCCGCGTGGCGCGCGAACAACGCGCGGCGGCGTTCGTCGAGCGTTGTCGCCGACCCGTCCATCAGCCCAAACGCTCCACGATCATGGCCGAACCGACACCCTGCGCGCCGTGCGCCACGACGAGACCGTAGCGGCCTTCGCAGGCGTCCAGCGCATCGAGCAGGGACGACAGCAGGATGGCGCCCGTCGCCCCCATCGGATGACCCTTGGCCATGTGGCCGCCGCCGACATTGACCTTGTCGGGGTCGACGTTCCGCTCACGCATGAATTTGACGATGGTGACGGCGAAGGCCTCCATGAACTCGATCCGGTCCATGTCGTCCAGGGTCAGGTTCGCCTTCGTCAGCGCCCGGTCCATGGCGGTGAAGCCAGCCGTCAGCGACGCCGCCGGATCGCCCCCGGCCTCGGCATAGGCGACGATCTTCGCCCGCGCGCCAGTCGCTTCTCCCGTGACGATGGCGAGGCCGGCGCCGTCGCACATGGGCGGGGCGTGCGCGACGGTGTGCCGATGGTCGATGACCCGGCCTTCCAGCGCCGCGGCGTACTGTTGGCCCAAGGCTCCGAAGGCGGCCGGCATGGCGGCCAGGCTCTCGGCGGTGGTCGAGGCGCGGGCCGGCTCTTCCTTGTCGAGACCGTTCATGGCGATGCGCGACTTCACCAGCGGCGTGCCCTCGGCCGCCGCCGTCTTCTGCTGGGAAATCAGGGCGGCGGCGTCCATCTCCTCGCGCGACACCCCGATGTCCTCGGCCAGACGGTCGGCGGCGACGACGACGGGGATGTACCGGGTGCGCGGCGGGAAGCTGGCGTCCTCGTAGTAGTCGGCCTTGTCGCCCATGAAAGGGACCCGCGACATCATCTCGACGCCGCCGGCCAGAACTGTCTTCGCCCCGCCCGCCTCGACCATCTGGGCCGCCTGCCCGATCGCGGTCAGGCCCGAGACGCAGTAGTTGTTGAGCGAGAAGGCATAGGCGTCGTCGGGCAGTCCGGCGTGCATCTTGGACACCAGGGCGACGTTGGCGCCTTGCGCCCCCACCTGTCCGACGGCGCCCAGGATCAGGGCGTCGACCTTCCGCGCGGCGCCGCCGTTGCGGTCGTCCAGGGCGTCGATCAGGCCGCCGACAAGCTCATGCGGCTTCAGCGAGGCCAGGCCGCCGTCGGGGCGGGCCTTGGCGCGCGGCGTGCGGACGGCGTCGAGGATGTAGGCGGTCATGTCGGTCTCCCCCGAAGCGTTCGATCAGGCCGCGATCTGGTCGCCGGGCGCCCAGGTGCCGTGGAAGCCGGCGGGCACGCGGGCGGGCAGGGGGATGCGGGCGATCGGTCCCTTGTCGAAGTCCTGGGCGTTCAGGACCTGGACCTCCGACGTCCCGTCCGGCGCCGTGGCGAAGACGATGACATAGCCGTCGTCCTCGGACGTCGCGCCAATGCGGGGGGCGAAGGCGGGCTCCGAGCCGCCGACGCCGTCGGCGAATTTGTACTCCTGAGCCTGACCCGTGCCGAGGTCGTATTTCAGCAGGCCGTCGAACCGCTGCAGTTCCTCCGGCGCTATCGAGACGTGGTAGGACCACTTCGATTTGGCGCCCGTGTAGTCGAGGTTGATGACCGGGAACTCGCCGATGCGGTCGTCGAGCTGGCGCTTCCTCACCTCGCCGGTGACCATGTTCATCCGCCATTCGACCGGCACGGCGTTCAGCGCCAGCACGTTCACCATCGAGGCATAGGGGCCGTATTCCGGGTTCGGAGGAAAGCCGTTCGGCGTCATCATACAGGCGGTCATGACCACCTCGTCGCCGTCCTCCCAGGCATTGGCGACGTGGTAGATGTAGCATGTCTCGGTCTCGAACCATCTGATCTGGTCGCCCGTGCCGTATTTCGGCGCGACGCCGAAGCGGGCCGGCTGATCGGCGACCTTGATCTGCCACATGTGATTGCGCAGCCCGCCCTCGGTGAAGACTACCGGCAGGTCGTGCAGGATGACGTAGTTTTCGGTCAGCCCCATGTCGTGCGGCAGGCGCGGTCCGGGAAGGTCGACGCGCTGGAAGTTGGTCAGGACGTTGTTCCGATCGACGACGCCATAGGTCATCCACGGCTCGGTCAGGGAATAGTCGAAGAAGCAGAACTCGCCCGTGCGCGGATCGACCTTGCCGTGGGCCGAGACGTGGCGGGGCAGGGCGCCGCCGAAGGTCTCGTTGCCGAGGGTTTCGAGCGTGCGCGCACCGACGCGCACCGGTTTGCCGGAGATGTACCACAGGGCCATCAGCGAGCCGTTGTGGAAGACCAGATCGGTGTTGGCCGTGTCCTTGTAGACCAGCTCGCCGCGCTTCGAATCCGGACGCGATTTCGAGGAGGGCCGCAGCACCCCGCCCGCGCCGATGTCGAGGCCGGCCTTCTCGGCGCGATAGTCGTCGGTCCCGACGTAGCGGTTGCGGTACTCTACCTTGCCGTTCTCGAAAAAGACGGCGTGGATCATGCCGTCGCCGTCGAACCAGTGGTGCATCCCCTCGGGCGCCTCATGCGGGTTCGGGCCGTTGCGGACGAAGCTGCCGTGCAGGTCCTTGGGAATTTCTCCGATGACGGGCAGTTCCAGCGCCGTCGTCTCGACGGCCACGGGTTCGTACAGACCCTGAACATAGGGGTTCAGGGTGTTGAGGCCGGTCAGTTCGCCGGTCGAGATCCTGCGGGCTACGGCGGCGTCGTCGGCCATGGCTCAAGCTCCATCCATCCAGAAACACAAGTTACGCGGCGTGGTTTCTTAACGCAAGTCAGGTCTCACGCCTTGGGAGGAGAAGCGGCCAGGAACTCTTCGAACGCGGTGTTGCCGTCATAGGGTCGGGTCCAGTTTTCGGCCGACATCAGGGTCTCTCGGACCGCGTCGAACGCTGCCAGCGGGATGTCCGTGTCGCGCCCGAAGTCGAGGCCGGGTCCTTCGACGCGGTAGGCGGGGCGGACCTTTCCGGCCCCGGCCACGATGGTCTCTCCGTTCAGCAGACAGCTCTCGCTGACAAGCCAGCTGACCACCGGGGCCACGAGTTCGGCGGGCATGGCGGCGGCCGTGGCGTCGTCCACGTATTTCTCCGTCATTCCGGTCAGGGCGTACGGGGCGACGGCGTTGGCGTGGACCCCTTTCGAGACGCCCTCCAGGGCGATGACCCGCATCAGGCCGATCACCGCCGCCTTGGACGCCGAATAGGCCGCCATCCCGTGGACGCCGTGCAGACCGGCCGCCGAGGTCGTCATGACGATCCGTCCCGACCCCTGTTCGCGCATGTGCCGATAGAGGGGCAAGGTCGCCGTCAGCGTCCCGAAGAAGTTAATGTCGAACACGCCGCGCACCTGTTCGACGCTCTGTTTGTGCAGGCTCATCGCCTCGGGCACGCCGGCGTTGTTGATCAGGCCGTCGATGCGGCCGAACGCCTCCAGCGACGCCGCCAGCAGCCGGTCGCCGGCCCCCTCCTGTTCGACGGCGAGGGCGCAGGCCACGGCCTTTCCGCCAGCGTCGCGAATCCGCTGCGCCACCGCATCGGCCGAGGCCGGCTGACCCTCGGCCTTCGGCCGGGTGTTCACCACCACGCTCGCGCCCCGCGTCGCCAGATCGAGCGCATAGGCCAGGCCCAGGCCACGCCCCGCCCCCGTGACGACGACAACACGGTTTTCCAACGATCGGTCGGCCATCGACTTCCTCCACGCTACACTTGCGTAAAAGGACTTGCAAATATGGTCTGTTGGCGCAAGCCTCTCCGGCAGAGCTTCCGGCAAACAGGAGGCCAACCCAGGGAAGGGGACTGCATCATGAAGACCATCATCGGGAAGACCGCGTCCGCCGCCGTGCTGATCCTGGCCGCCGGTCTCGCATCGCCCAGCTTCGCCCAGTCGGCGTCTCAGGACGACGCCGCCTCGCTGGACGACGTCATCGTCACCGCCCAGCGCCGCGAGCAGTCGCTGCAGGATGTGCCGATCGCCATCACCGCCTTCAACGCCGAGACGCTGGAGCGGACGGCGGCGACGGGCATTCAGGACGTGGCGGCCAAGGCGCCGGGCGTGACCCTGACCCAATTCAACATCGGCGAGCCGCAGCTCTATATCCGCGGTGTCGGCACCACGTCCGACTCGGCCGCCAGCGACCCGTCTATCGGCGTGTCGATCGACGAGGTTTCCATCGGTCGTGCGGGCGGCAGTTCTCTGGCCTTCCTCGACATCGAGCGCGTGGAGGTTCTCCGCGGACCTCAAGGCACCCTGTATGGCCGCAACGCCTCGGGCGGCGCGCTGAACATCTATACGAACAAGCCGAAGTTCGAAGACACGACCATGGCGCTGCTGCGCTACGGCAGCTTCAACGAATGGGGCGGCGAGGCGGTGATCAACCGCATGATGGGCGAGACCTCGGCTGCCCGTCTGGCCGTGCGCGTCAACTCCAACGACGGTTATGCCGAGAACGTGCCTTCGGGCCGCGGACTTGAGGGCGGCCGCCAGTATGGCGCTCGTCTGTCGCTGTCGAGCCAGAACGGCGCCTGGAGCCTGCTGGGCCAGGTCGACGTCTCGCGCGACCGCATGGACGGCCACGCCCGTATCCCCGTGACCGCCGCCGGCACCGCGCCAGCCTTCGTCACCCTGATCAACAGCCTGCGCACCGGGCTGGACGTGCGCCAGAGCTATTCTTCGCCGGACAACTATCAGGACCGCGACAACTGGGGCGCGCTGGTGCGGGTCGGCTATGAAGCCGAGGCCTTCGACGTCGTGTCGCTGACCTCTTATCGCGACAACGAGTACGGCTGGCGCGACAACCTGGGCGGCCTGCCCTTCCCGAACTTCCCGCTGATGGTCGACGACCGCGCGACCGAGGACGCCAGCCAGTTCAGCCAGGAATTCCGCCTGGTCTCGAAACCGGACTCGCCCGTCAGCTGGGTCGCCGGCCTCTACTACTTCAGCGAGGACGTGGACCGGTCGGAACGCTTCATCGTCCAGGCGGCCCTGCCGATCGCACCCCCGTCGTTCGGCGGCGACACCACCTTCAACCAGACCGCCCAGAACACCAGCTACGCCGCCTTCGGCCAAGCGACGATTCCGTTCGCCAGCATCTGGGAACTGACGCTCGGCGCTCGCTGGACGCACGACGAACGCGACATCCATCAGGTCGCCCTGGACAACGAGAACGGCGCCAATCCGCCCGTCGGCATTCCGCTGGGACCGACGGGCCAACCCTACAATGTCCGCGCCAACGCCGAGTTCGAGGAGCCGACCTGGAAGATCGCCCT
The DNA here is from genome assembly GCF_027912535.1 of Brevundimonas sp. NIBR11. Lineage (NCBI taxonomy): Bacteria > Pseudomonadati > Pseudomonadota > Alphaproteobacteria > Caulobacterales > Caulobacteraceae > Brevundimonas > Brevundimonas sp. NIBR11. Next base: position 423,656 of record NZ_CP115465.1, read on the forward strand.
GGCGGTCGAGCCGTTCGACAACGTGCGCCTCTATGCCTCCTACGACCGCGGCTACAAGGCGGGCTCCTTCGCCTCGGGCGCTCAAACCGCCGCGCAGGCGGGGACGCCGCTCCGTTCGGAACTGCTCGACAACTACGAGCTGGGCCTGAAGTCGACGATCATGGACGGCCGGCTGCGCTTCAACGCCGCCGCCTTCAAGCTCGAGTACGACGACCTGCAGGTCTATGAGCTGCTGGGCCTGAACCTGGTCACGTCCAACGCCCAGGCCGAGGTCAACGGCTATGAGATCGAGAGCGCCTTCGCCGTCTCGAACACCATCACCATCGGCGGCTCCTATACGTCGCTGGACGCCAAATACACGTCGAACGCCGTCTCGGGCGCGTCGGTCCTGCCCTACAACGGCCTGACCCTGCCGCGTTCGCCGGACAGCCAGTACACCCTCTACGCCGACGGCGAGTGGGACATGTGGGGCGGCGCCCTGGCGGCCCGCGTCGACTATCAGTGGACGGACGACATCTTCTTCGACCCGTCGAACAACCCGGAGGTCCGCTCGCCGGCGCACAGCCTGGTCAGCGCCTACGCCTCGTGGGAAGCCGCCAACGGGGTGAAGATCGCCGTCTACGGCAAGAACCTGGGCGACACCGAATACCAGCAACACATCATCAAGAACGTGGGCGTGGGCTTCAGCGTCTTCGGCCCGCCGCGCAGCTACGGCATCGCCGTCAGCCGCAGCTTCTGATCGGATCAGGCGGCGCTGGTTTCGACCGGCGTCGCCGCCTCCACCTCCCAGCGGATCGCGCGCGGATCGATCTTCTTGCCCGTCGCCAGATCGCAGACCACCGCCGAGATCGGCTCATTGGTGTCGGTCTCGACCAGCCGCAGCGGCGACCCGTCCGGGCACAGCCAGCGTTCCGACCACCCGTGCATGGCCATGATCATCGGATAGAGGTCGCGGCCGGCCTCGGTCAGCCGGTATTCGAACCGTGGCGGCGCCTTCTGGTAGAGGCGCTTCTCCAGAACTCCCTGCAGCACCATCGTCTTCAGCCGATCGGCCAGGATGTTGGTCGCCACGCCCAGCGCCTCATGGATCTCGTCGAAGCGGCGCAGGCGGAAGAAGGCGGCCGCCAGGACGGCCCAGCTCCAGTAGTCGCCCATGATGTCGGTCGAGCGGTCGATGATGGCGCGGTCGGTCTCGATCGGCTGGGTCCGGCGCCGGCGCGAGGTCGGGGGCGCGATGGGGGTCAGACCCTCGCCCGCCTCCCAGCGCACATGGTGCATCTCGATCGGCCGTCCGCCCTCGTGGTCGAAGACGGCGGGCTCGATCTTCGCGCCCGTCTCCCGGTCGTAGAAGGCCATGGCGTAGCGTTCCTGGAGCGGCGAGCGCGCCCATTTCCGCTCCCACTGGCCCTGCATGACCGCAACCCCGAACATGTCGAGCCCCATCTCGGTCAGCCGGTATTCCAGCCGCGTCGCCGACCCCTTCGCCTCGCGCTGTTCCAGCAGCCCCGCCGCCGTCAGCCGGTTCAGCCGGTCGGTCAGGACGCTGCGGGGCATGCCCAGTCGGTCGCGCCACTGCGAGAACCGGCGTGCGCCATAAAAGGCCTCGCGCAGGATCAACTGGGTCCAGGCGTCGCCGGTCACGGCGAAGGCGCGGGCCACAGGATTGCCCATGATCAGGTCGCGGGTGGAGGGAAGCGTCACGCGGAATCGTCTTTGTGCTGGCCCCGATCTGCGCCGGGTCGAGTCGATCCTAACACCAGAAATCGCCCGGCGTCCCGCAGGCGATAAATCTCGATTTGCAAGTGACTGTGGCGGGTCTAGGGTCGCGGTCATGAGCACCCCGCTTTCCGACATCGACCTGACCGCCGCCCCCTGTCGTCCGGTCCGGTTCGGAGAGGTGGGGGTGGAGATCGAACGCCGCCCCGACGGCGTGCTGATCGTGTCCGGCAAGGCGCCGCTGAAGCCCTACGATCCCAACCTCGCCGCCGCCTTCTGGCGTCATGCCAACGCGACGCCGGACAGGCTCTGGCTGGCTCGTCGCGAGGGGCCGGAACGGCGGTGGACGCGGTTGACCTATGGCGAGGGGCGGGCGCGGGTCGCCTCGGTCGCGGCCTGGCTGATGGATCGCGGCGTGACGGCGGACCGGCCGATCCTGATCCTGTCGGAGAACTCGCTGAACCACGCGGTCCTGATCTTCGCCGGGATGGTGGCGGGCGTGCCGGTCACCTCGGTCAGCACCAACTATTCGCTGATCTCGACAGACTTCGAGCGATTGAAACATGTCGTCGATCTGGTGAAGCCCGGCCTGATCTTCGCCGAACAGGGCGCGCCCTACGCCGCCGCCATCGCCGCCGTCGGGCCCGAGGACGCCGTTGTCCTGACCGCCGCGCCCGGCGTCCCCGGCGCCGTGGACTGGGCCGAGGCCGTGGGCTTCCCGGCCCCCGACCTCTCCGCCCATGTCGCGGCTCTCGATCCGACCAGACCCGCCCGCTACCTCCTGACCTCCGGCTCGACGGGGCGGCCCAAGGCGGTGATCCACACCATGGCCATGGCGACCGGCAATACCCATTCGGGGTTCCAGGCCATGGGCGACGCCTTCGCCTGGGATCGTCAGGCGCTGGACTGGTTGCCCTGGAGCCATATCGCCGGGTCGTCCCTGATGACCAACATCACCTGCCTGGGCGGCGCCCTCTACATCGACGACGGGCGGCCGATGCCGGGTCGGTTCGAGGAGACGATCCGGAACCTGAAGGAGATCCCGCTCCGCTACTACGGCACCATGCCAAACGGCTATGCCATGCTGGCCGATGCGCTGGAGGCCGACGACGACTTCGCCCGGCGTTTCTTCACCGAACTGCGCGCCATGCTGTTCGGCGGGGCGGGCCTGCCGCAGGCCCTGCACGACCGGCTGCAGCGGATCGCCGTTGGCGCGACGGGCCAGAGGTTCGTCTTCGTCTCCGGCTACGGCTCGACCGAAACGGGCTCGGCGATCAGCTACACCTGGTGGGAGGACACCCGTGTCGGCATCGGCCTGCCGGTGTCCGGCGCCTCGTTCAAACTGACGCCCTGCGACGGAGTGTACGAAGTGCGGGTCAAGGCGCCGTCCGTCACCCCCGGCTATTTCGCCGACTCGGCCCAGACCGCCGCCGCCTTCGACGAGGAAGGCTATCTGCGGATGGAGGACCTCGCCGACTTCCACGACCGCGACCGGCCCGAGGGCGGGATGGTCTTCGCGGGGCGAAGGGCCGAACAGTTCAAGCTGCTGAACGGGACCTTCGTCACGGCGGGGCGGTTGCGGGACAGCCTGCTGGGTCGGCTGGCCGGGGTGGTGCGCGAGGTCGTCATCTGCGGCGACGGCGAGGCGGAGGTCGCCGCCCTCGCCTAGGCCGACGTCGAGGGCGTCCGCCGCCTGACCGGCGCGACCGATCCCGACCATCCGGCGATCCGCGACGCCGTCGCCGGGGCGCTCGCCGCCCACAACCGCGACAACCTCGGCCAGTCCAGCCGCGTAGCAAGGCTGATGTTCCTCGCAGATGCGCCGGACCCGGAGGCGCACGAGGTCTCCGACAAGGGCTCGATCAACCGCCGCATGGTGCTGAAACGGCGGGCGGACAAGGTGGCGCGGCTGTTTGCGGGGGAGGGGATCGGGCCGGCCTAGCCCAACTCCGGCCCGCCCGTCGGGTCTCTCGGATCCAGCGGCAACCCCATCTCCTGACGCCGCTTCAGCAGCCGCAGCCACCCGTGCATGGCCTCACAGTCGAGCCCGTGCATCATCAGCCGGAACCCCGCCTGCAGCGTCGACAGGGTCACCAGCGGGTGGCCGTTCTTGACGAAATGCATGTGGTAGTCGGTCCCGAGGATCCGCCCGATATAGATTCCCACGATCTCGTCCAACTGCAGCGAATGGCTGGCCCGCATGAAGTCCGAACGCGGCAGCATCAGCGCATAGAGAGGCGTGTAGAACTCCACCGCCGTCTGGATGTCGATCCTGTTCAGCGGACCGGTCGGGAAGGCTTCGAAGTCCGGATCGATGTCGGTCAGCATCGAGAAATCGACCCGCTCCGGCGGCGTGATCTCCATTCCCGCCTGGCGCAGGGCCAGGTTCAGCTCGATGATGAAGTTGAAGATGTTCAGGTCGTGCTGGAGGAAGACATTATCCTCCAGCGACTTCAGCGTCAGGGGCCTCAGGGGCACGGTCTTCACCAGGGCCGGATCCACCCCGGCATTGGCCTTGATGAAGCCGATCAATTCGGTCCCGATGTGGAAGTGACGCAGGATCAGGGTATTGCACTCCGGGCTGCCGAACGTCCGCAGGCCCCAGTGGATGGACTTGTGCAAGAGGCCGTTCAGGTTCGGGTGGCGCGGCGAGATGGCCCGGAGCACCTTCACGACGCAGAAGAACAGGAAGACCACCGGGCGCGACACAGGGAACAGCCAGCGCCGCGACCACGACCGCGCGCCGAGCAGAAGGGCCCGCTTGGCCTGCGGATCGATCGGCAGGGAGTGGTCGAGATAGAGCGCCAGCCAGGGATCGGGATCGGCGGAATCATACAGACCCGCGTCGAACGGGTCCGGTTTCGCCGTCGTCGCGCCGTCCGACAGGCTCAAGCCGCGATCTCCTCGATCTGCAGGGCATAGAGGCGGGCGGTGACCTTGGCGGTCATCACGATGCGTCCGGCCACGGCGGTGTCCGGAAGGACCATCCGCAGCATCTCCTCGAACTCCTGCATGTGCTCGGCGTCGTTCTCGCCATGATAGAGCAGGAACCGCGCCGCCTCGTCTGGCAGGTTCAGCCGCTCCTTGACCAGCCGTCCCCAGGGCGCGGCCTTGATCGAGCCCAGTCCCTCGATGATGAACATGGCGCCCAGCAGGCCGAACGGATCGGGCTTCGACGCCTCATGGAACATCCATGCCGAGAGGGCCTCGGACCCGACGTTCTTGGGCGCCGAGCGGATCACCTCGACCTCGCCGCCGGAGCATACGAAATCGGCCTCCAGCAGGCGGAAGTCGCGGTGCTCGGTCACGGCATGCCGCATCAAGGTGGAGCGCAGTTCGAGGTGGTCCTCGCCGACGTTCGACGCCGCGCGGCTCATCCACAACGCCCCGTCCTTCACCTGCTGGCGCAGGTTGATGAGGAACGCGTGGTAATCCCCGATCTCGAACCGGCCGCGCGTCAGCTTGCGGATCAGGGGCGTGGCTTCCAGCCGCTGTTCGAAGTCGGCGAAGACCACCGCGAGCTTTCGCAGGGTGTCGGCGACCTGATCGTCCACGCGTCCACCATCCGCCATCACACCACCTCGCACATCATGAACCCGACCATCGCCCGTCCGCTCTCGGGCACGATCAGCAGAACCTTCTCGCCCCGCTTCGCCCGTCCCGACCGCATGAACGCGTCCAGCATGACCCAGATCGAGGCCGCGCCGATGTTGCCCACGGTCGGCAGGTTCGAGAACCACTTTTCCTCGGGGATCATGGCGGCGGTGCTCTTCAGGATCGACACGATCTCTTCCCGCAGCGAGCGGGCCGAATAGTGACAGAGCAGGTGGTCGACCTGATCCGGCACGATCCGCCCCTGATCGACCTTCTCCAGCCAGACCCCGATCCACGCGCGGATGACGATCTTCAGCAGCTCGAAGTCCTGCACCAGGGCGATCGAGCCGGATGCATGGGCCGCCACCGGCCCGGCATGGCTCCATGCTGACTTCATGTCCGACCGGTCGGCGAAGGTGGAGCCCGCCCACATGCAGGGATCGAACCGCCCCGCCAGCGAGGTCAGGTCGATCCATTCAACCTTCAGCGACAGGCCGTCAGGCTTGGGCTTCGGCTCCACCACCACCGCGCCCGCCCCGTCCGAGAGGGTGAAGCGCAGGAAGTCCGCCTCGACCCGCGCCCGGCCCTTGGCGTCGACCAGCGACGTGCCCTCGTAAAACTCGGGCCGAAACCAACGGGAGGAGAATTCCCCTGCGGCCGCCGCCGCGATATCCGCCTCTCCGGCCCGGACCTGCAGCCAGGCGCCCTTGGCCGCCATCAGGGCGGAAGCGCAGACCGACTGATAGCTGGCGATTTCGATCGGGGGCGCGCCGAGTTCGGCGTGAACGGCGCTGGCATGGCCGGGGACGATGAAGTCGCCCTGGGTCGTCGCCGTGGACAGGAACCCCAGGTCGACGACCGACAGGCCCGCATCCTCCAGCGCCGCCAGCGCCGCCGCGGCCGTCATCGAGGCGTTGGAGTGCAGCGGCTGTCCCTCTGGCGTCAGCGCATAGTGCCGCGTCTCCACCCCGTTCCAGCGCAGGGCGCGGCGACCGACCGCCGATGAGCGCCCTGCGATCCGGCCGATGTGGTCCTCCATCGCCTCCACCCCGATGGGCGGGCCGGGCAGGAAGCTGCCAATGCCGGTGATATAGACGTCGCGCAGCATACTCGGGGACATGACCTGTCAATGCGCACGTTTGCCCCGCGGGCCGCAAGCGGACGATCCCTGACGATGCCGTGTGGAACGGCCCCCGCGCACCGAACGCTATCAGCGTCATCCCACAGGAGACGACCATGCTGAAGGACAAGGACTCCGCCGCCATCGTCGGCGTCAAGGATTTGAGCCGAGCCAGGGCCTTCTACGGCGACACGCTCGGCTTGGAGGAGACGCCCGACTTCGGCGATCAGGTCGCGATGTACAAGACGGGCCAGACGGTGCTGTGCGTCTATCCGACTGAATTCGCCGGCACCAACAAGGCCAACGCCGTGGTCTGGGGCGTCGGCGACGAGCTGGAGGCCATCGTCGCCGATCTGGCCCAGAAGGGCGTGACGTTCGAGCACTACGACATGCCGGACACGACCTATGCGGACGGCGTCCACACCTCGGGCGACTTCAGGATGGTCTGGTTCAAGGACCCGGACGGCAACATCCTGCACCTGAACTCGGGCGATTAGCCCTCCAGCGAGACCATCGCGCCCTGTTCGACGGGGCGATGGCGGATCTTGCTGCGCGAGAGCCAGCGTTTGATCCGGCTCTGCATCGGATCGTCGATCACCGCGTGGAAGGCGAAGGCGAAGCCGATCGCCGCCAGCACCCCCGCGCACCAGATCCCCCACTGCACCCCCGTCGACAGGGCGTATTTCGCGATCAGGACGTTGGCCACGCCGAACCAGGCGATCCGCACCACCTCATTGGTGATGAACATCGAGAAAGACACGACACTGGCCCGTTCGATAAGCTTCGAGGGGTTCACCACCGGAATGGCGCCCGCCGCGATGATGATCAGACTTATGAAGGTCAGGCTGATCAGGGCGTTCTTGTCGAACCACTGCACGACGGCCAGGCCCACAGCCGCCGAAATCCCCACGATCCGGGCCAGACGCGGCGCAACGAAGACCTTCTCCGAGAACACCGCCAGCCCCATGCCCAGGATGAACAGCGGCAGGGCCCGCAGGAAGCCGAACTTCATCGGCATCTGGTAGACCGGATAGCCGAGGAAGGCGTAGGCCGCCTCGTTGGCCGCCAGATACAGCAGGATCACCCCCGCCATCGCGCCCCACAGCCCCATGCCTTGCAGCACACGCAGGATATAGGGGAACAGGACGTAGCAACCGATCAGGGCGGAGATCGACCAGCTCGGCGCGTTCCAGCCCAGGCCGCCATGGATGCCGAACGCCTGCGTCAGCGTCAGCTGGGCGCCCAGTTGGTCCCAGGCGAACCATTCCGGATTGCGTGGGGCCACGCCGAAAGCGGCGCTCAGCAGCACCAGCGAGACCAAGGCCAGTCCCATGATCAGATGCGCCGGATAGACGCGCAGGAACCGCTTGATGAAGAAGTCGCCCGGCGACATCGCCCCGCGACCCACCGCCCCGCCGTAGACCCGCATCAGCACGTAGCCGCTGTCGATCAGGAAGAAGTTGGTCAGCAGAAAGCCGCCGCGTTCGAACACTGGATGCAGGCTCTCGGCCAGCGGGATCGGGCCCGCCGCCTGGAAGTGGTGGAGGACGATCATCGTGGCCACAATGAAACGCAGGGCGTCGAGCCAGCCGCCGCGTGCAATCGGCGGTGTTTCGTTTCGGGTCGAAATTGCGGTCCAGGCCATCGGAAAACTTCCTTCTGAGGCGAATTTCGCAAGGACCGGGCCGCTTTGTCCGTGACCGAACATCGGTCTAATCTGCGGGGATTCAGGGGGACTGGATGACCGACGAAGATCCGCGCGAAGGGCGCATCCGGCTGGGCCGGCGCCGCGAAAAGGCGACAGAAAGTCTCGACGCCATCGAGATGGCCGAAAGCGCCATGGAGACGGCCGAACCGACGATGGGCCCGCCCGACCCGGCCGTTCTTCTGGTCGAGGAACAGCGCCGTCTGATCAAGGCCCAGGTCTCCAACGAACGGATGGGCTTCGTCCTGCGCGTCATGACCGCGATGGTCGGGCTGGGCTTCGTCATCGGCCTAGCGATGATGGTCTGGACCGCCGCCCACTCGCGCGCGGTGGTTGTGGACCCCTTCGACAGCCCCCTGGAACTGACCCGGCGCGGGCACACGGGTCAGGTCATCGCCCGCAGCGTGCAGGACGTGGTCACGACCATCGGCGCCGACGCCCGGAACTCGGCCGAGAACCGGGCCGTCGCCCTGAACTGGACGCGGGACGTGGCGGTGGTCGTGCCCTCGACGGGCGTCTCGGTGGGCGAGATCGACAAGCTGCTGCGCGGCTGGTTCGGAAAGGAGACCCATATCGGCGGCGCCGTCACCGTCAGCCCCGAGGGAGAGGTCTCCCTGACCATTCGCGCCGACGGGGTGCGCGGGCGAACCTTCACGGGCCCGGAATCCGAAATGCCGCAGCTCATCACAGAGGCCGCGGAATACATCTACGGCCGGTTCGAGCCGCAGCTGTTCGCCAGCTATCTGCTGCAGACCCGACGCTACGAAGACGCCGAGCGGTTCATTCCGGCCGCCTACGCCGGGCATCCCGGCTCGCGCGGCGCCCTGGCCTATGACTGGGGGCTGCTGCTGGCGACGCTGGGCCGGCCCGAGGAGGCGATCGAGAAGCTCAGGCTGTCGATCCAGGCCGAACCCCACGATCCGCGCGCCTGGGACATGCTGGTCGCCACCCTGTTCGACACCGAGGGGGAGGAGGCCGCCTTCCGCGCGGGACGCCAGATGATCGCGCTCAAGGATGCTGAAGGCGTCCCCATGGAGAGCTTCTCCTATCTGCTGCTGGTCCAGGACTGGACACGCAACGCAGAAGCCACCACCCGAGACATCGCCGACAACGACGGCGAAGGGGTCCTGGGCGCCCAGGAGGTCAGTCTGGCCGATTCCGAGGGGCGGCGGCATGACTTCGCCGGCGCGCTTCGCCATCTCGCAGCTGCGTCGCCGGACGCCCCCATGACCCTGGCCGCGCGGTCCATGGTCGAGACCTATCGCGCCCTGGCCGCCGGTGATGTCTCTGCCGCCCGCACCGCCGCCGAGGCGCTGGATGCGATCTGGTCGGCGGACGACGACGTGGCCTTCACCTTCTATGAGGGGCCTTGTTTCCTGGGCCTGGCCGAGGGGCTGGCGGGGCGATACCGCGAAGCCGAGGCCGCCTTCGTGCGCGGCGAACGCTACGTCGCCTGCGCCGCCTTCCGGGCCGACGTGCTGGAGGCGCGCGGCCTGCACGCCGAAGCGGATCGCCAGTACGGCATCGCCATCCGCCTCGCGCCCTCGCTGCCCTTCGCCTACGAGCGCCGGGGTCTGGCGCTGCTGGCGCGCGGCGACACGGCCCGGGCGCTGACCCGCTTCCAGGACGCCCACGTGCGCGGCCCCCGCTGGGCCGACCCTCTGAAGGGTTGGGGCGATGCGCTCGCCGCCCAGGGCCGCTGGGCCGAGGCGGCGGCGAAATACGCCGAGGCCGAACCCTTCGCGCCGAAATGGCGCGAACTGCATCTGGCGCATGCGGCGGCGCTGGATCGGCTGGGGCGGCGACGGGAAGCGGAGGCGCAAAGGGAGAAGGCGGCGCGCTAGGTCTGACCCGCCCTCTGCGCCACATAGGCCTTGATCTGGTCGGCGTCGGGGGCCAGCGAGGCCACGGTGATCTCGGCCAACTTGGCGTGCAGCAGCCTCTCCGCATCCGTCAGTGTCGCCATCATCGCGGCATTGACCGCGCGTTCGATCAGGCAGTTCGGATCGTCGTCGGATAGGCCAATGGCGAAGATCTTCGGCCTGCCCAGCGCCAGGTGGATGTCCAGCAGGGTGATGCGGTCGAGCGGCGTCGTCAGACTCCAGCCGCCGCCATGCCCCTTCTCGGAGGCCACATAGCCGGCCGCCTTCAGCCCGGCCATCGTCCGGCGCACCACCACCGGGTTGGTCCCGAGCATGACGGAAATCGTGTCCGAGGTCATCGGGCCCTCGTGCCGGTCCATATGGACCAGGACGTGCAGCATGCGGGACAAGCGGCTGTCGATGGGCATGCCGTGGAGCCTAAACCAGAAGTGTCACGAAACAAAACGAGTTGCGAGACTGCTTCGATGACCTTATCACGTAACTCTAAGAGATGCGTGAGGAGTGTTGATGGACTACGATGTGGTCGTTGTCGGCGGCAGTTTTGCGGGCCTGTCCGCCGCCTTGCAGTTGGCGAGAGCCCGACGCCCGGTGCTGTTGATCGATGCGGGACAGCCGAGGAACCGCTTCGCCGAGGCGTCGCACGGATTCCTTGGCCAGGACGGGGCTTCCCCGGCTGCCATCATGCGCGACGGGCTGCGCCAGCTCTCGGCCTATCCGACCGTCGATTTCGTTCACGGCAAGGCGACGCAGGCGACGGCTGAAGGCCAGGGATTCAAGATCGTCTTCGAAGGGACATGCGAGGCCCTCACACGGCGGCTGATCCTCGCGACCGGCGTTACTGACGAGCTGCCGTTGCGATCGATGATCTCGCGCTGGGGCGTCAGCGTCCTGCACTGTCCATACTGCCACGGCTACGAGGTGCGCGACCGACCGATTGCGGTGATCGCCAACCAGCCGATGGCGGCGCACCAGGGCATCCTGCTGCCCGATTGGGGGCCCACGACCTATTTCACCCAAGGCCTCTTCGAGCCGACGGCGGAGGAGACGGCCCATTTGACGGCGCGGGGGGTCCGGATCGAGCGGACGCCCGTGGTCGAACTGCTCGGCGAGGGGCAGACGACGCGGGCGTTGAAACTGGCCGATGGAAGGGAGGTGGAGGCCCAGGCTGTCTTCACCGCGCCGAAGACCCGGGTGACCAGCGCGCTGGCGGAACAACTGGGCTGCGCCTTCGTCGACGGTGTGACAGGCCCGCATATCCAGGTCGATCCGATGCAGCAGACGACGGTGACGAATGTCTTCGCCGCGGGCGATGCCGCCCAACCCATGCATAACGCCACCCTGTCCTCGACCGCGGGGGTGTTGGCGGGGATCGCGGCGCATCGCTCCCTGATCATGGAGGCCGTCTCGTAACCCCCCGTTAACCACGCTCCCGGCATTTTCTGCCCAGTAGTTTCAAGGGCTGATCAATGAGCGGCGCGGAAGTTCTGGATGTGGGCCGCGACGCCCTGTGGCTGACGATCCAGCTGTGCGCCCCCGTGCTCATCGTCGGTCTCGTCGTCGGCGTCGGCATCGGCCTGTTTCAGGCCCTGACGCAGATCCAGGAACAGACCTTGGTCTACGCCCCCAAGATCATCGCCATCTTCATCTCCCTGCTGCTCTTCCTGCCGCTGATGGGCGGGCTTCTCGGCGCCTTCATGCGGACCATCGCGGCGCGCATCTCGGGCATGTAGGCGGGCAGTGGAGCCCTACGCCACCGCCGATCAGGTCTGGGCCGGCGGGCTGATCTTCGCCCGCATCGGCGCCATCCTCCTGACCCTGCCCGGGATCGGCGAAACCTATGTGCCGCCGCGGATCCGGCTGTCGCTGGCCCTTGTGGTCACCCTGGCGCTCTGGCCCGTGATCGGCGGGACCCTGCCGGCCCTGCCCGACAGCCTGGGCGCCATGGTCGGCTGGATCCTGCGCGAGGTGATCACCGGTCTGATGATCGGCGCCATCCTGCGCGCGTTCACCTCCGCCCTGTCCACAGCCGGTGAGATCGTGTCTCTGCAGACGACGCTCAGCTTCGCCCAGACCACCAACCCGCTTCAGGCCCAGCCCGGCACGACCATCGCCGCCTTCCTGATGCTGCTGGGCACGGTGCTCGTCTTCGCCACCAACACCCACCACCTCTTCATCGCCGGACTGGTGGGATCCTACGAACTGATCGCACCGGCGCGGCCCCTGGTCGCCGCCGACTTCACCGAGCTTGCGATCCGGACGATCGCCGACAGCTTCATGCTGGGCATCCAGCTGTCAGCGCCGGTGATCGTCTTCGCCCTGATCTTCAACCTGGCCTCGGGACTGGTCGGACGGGTCATGCCCGCCTTCCAGATCTTCTTCGCCGCCGCCCCGCTCAGCGTCATCTTGGGCCTGTCGGTCTTCGCCCTTTCGCTCGGCGTTCTGGGAACGGTCTTCATCGACCGCTACCGGACCCTGGCCAACCTGTTCGTCTCCGGAGGCGCGGGTGGCTGAGGAGAACGATCCAGAGTCCAAGACAGAAGAGGCGTCTCCTCACAAGCTCGAGGAGGCGCGAAAGAAGGGCGACGTCGCGAAGTCCGCCGACGTCGCCCCGGCGCTCAGTCTCATGGGCGCGACCGCCGTCATCGTCATGGGCGGAAGCTATTTCGCCACCACGATCGGCGAGGCGCTCCTGCCCTTCATCGCTGCCCCGCACGAGATGATCGGCGGGCTGGAAGCGGGCGCCGGGGTCGAGATCGGCATGAACGCCATCTGGGCCGTCGCGCCCTTTCTGGGCGCCGTCATGCTGGCCACAGTCATCGGCGGGGTCGGCGGCAACGTCTTCCAGTCGGGGTTCCTGTTCTCCGCCGAGAAGATGAAGCCCAAATGGGACAAGGTCAGCCCCATGGCGGGCTTCAAGCGCATCTTCGGCCCCGACGGCCTGATGCAGTTCGCGCAGACCTTCGCCAAGCTGATCGCCGTCTCGGTCATCTGCTGGATGGTGCTGAAGCCCCATGCCCGCGAGTTCGAGAACATGGCGGCCATGTCGCCCCTGACCATCCTGCCCCTGGCGCGGGACCTGATGATCGCCCTGATGAGTTCGGTCCTGGTCTTCCTCGGCCTCGGCGCCGGGGCCGATTTCGTCTGGCAAAAGATGCGCTTCGCCAAACGCCAGCGGATGACCAAGGAAGAGGTCAAGGAGGAGTTCAAGAACTCCGAGGGCGACCCGCACGTCAAGGCCAAGCTGAAGCAGATCCGCATGCAGAAGAGCCGTCAGCGGATGATGGCCAACGTCCCCAAGGCCACCGTGATCGTGACCAACCCGACCCACTACTCGGTCGCGCTTCGCTACGAGCCGGACCAGGGCGACGCCGCCCCGATTTGCGTCGCTAAGGGCGTCGACGCCATCGCCCTGCGCATCCGCGAGGTCGCGCGCGAACACGACGTTCCGATCGTGGAGAACGTGCCGCTCGCCCGCGCCCTCTACGCCGCCGTGGACATCGACGAGACCATCCCGCGCGAGCATTTCGAAGCCGCCGCCAAGGTCATCGGCTTCGTCATGCAGAAGCGGAAACGCCGATAGGCTGTATGATCAGCCCACTGATTCGCGGGGCCGCCTTGCCATGACCGTCTCCAGCGCGCCGTCGGCGCCGAAGTTCGACATCACCCTCGTCCTGATGGCGGTCGGTTTCACCGTGGCCGTGGCGGCGCTAGCCTGGCCCGCCTTCCAGGCAGGCCCCCTGACAACGCCGCACATGATCCTGCTGATCACGATCGCGGCCGTGTCTCTGATGGGACTGTTCGCCTTCAACCGGATCGACACCCGCAGCTCGGACCGGCCCGCCGGCGACGTTGCGGTGGAGATGCTGGACGCCATGGCCGAGCCGGCCGCCTTGGTCTTCGCCTCGGGCGCCGTGCTCGCCTACAACGGCGCCTGGGCCTCCCAGAACGGGGCGACGGTGAACCTGCCCAAGGGCAAGTCGGCCCAGGCCCTCTACATGGCCTTCGCCCAGGCGAGGCAGGGACATCAGGGTCGCGCCATTGTCATGATCGGCGAGCGGGAGATCGAGGTTCTGATCGGTCTGGCGGGGCAGGGGCGCTACCTCGTCCGCGAGGCGCCCGAAGCGACTCTCAGCCACACCCCGACGGCCGTGGCGGCTCCCACCTATTCGGCCTCGGCCGGCGACGCTCGCGCCATGGCCGCCGGCGCTCCATTCGGCTCGGCCGTAATCGGCGGGGACGACATCTTCGCCGGTCGCGCGGAGGAGGCGAACCCGGCGCTCGCCACCCTGACCGGCCCGGCTTCCGCCCGCGACGCCGCCTTTGGCCATCTGTTCGATCCGGCTGGGGTGATAGAGGCCCGCGCGCGCATGGCGGCCGGCTCCACCGGCCCCATCGAGCTGGTCGCCCGCGCCCATCCCGACAAGATGCTGCACCTCTACGTCGCACCGGAAGGCGACAAGCGCCGCGTCTGGCTGTTCGATGTCTCGGCCCAGAAGTCGATGGAGCTGCAACTCTCGCAGGCCCAGAAGATGCAGGCCGTGGGCCAGCTGGCCGGCGGCGTGGCCCACGACTTCAATAACCTTTTGACCGCCATCCAACTTCAGCTGTCGGAACTGCTGGAGCGTCACCCGGTCGGCGATCCCTCCTACGACGGCCTGAACCAGATCCGCCAGACGGGCATCCGCGCCGCCGATCTGGTGCGGAAACTGCTGGCCTTCTCGAGGAAGTCCACCGTCCGTCGCGAGCGTCTCGACCTCGGCGAACTGGTCGGGGAGTTCGCGGTCCTGCTGCGCCGCCTGCTGCGCGAGGACGTGCGGCTGGAGACCGACTACGGCCGCGACCTGCCGGTGGTCCTGGCCGACAAGTCCCAGCTGGAGACGGCGGTGATGAACCTAGCCGTCAACGCCCGCGACGCCATGCGCGGCGTGGTCGAGCCCGGCGCCGGCGTCGTCACCATCACCACGCGTCGCCTGACGCAGGATCAGGCCCGCGCCATGGGCTGGTTGGAAGCGCCCGCCGACGACAGCGCCTTGATCGAGGTGTCCGACACCGGCCCCGGGGTCCCGCCGGAACTGCTGGACAAGATCTTCGAGCCTTTCTTCACCACCAAGGCGGTCAACGAGGGCACCGGAATGGGGCTGGCCACCGTCTACGGCATCGTCCAGCAGGCCGGCGGCCATATAGGCGTGACCAATGTCGATGGGGCCGGGGCCGCCTTCCGCATCTTCCTGCCCGCCGCCTCGGAACAGGAACTGGTTGAGGCCGGTCCGGTGGAGGCCAAGGCCAAGGCCGCGCCTCGCGACCTTTCGGGCAACGGCCGCATCCTGTTCGTCGAGGACGAGGCGGCCGTGCGCGGCATCGCGGCCCGCCTGCTGCGACAGCGCGGCTATGAGGTGATCGAGGCCGCCGACGGCGAGGAGGCCTTGGTCCTGGCCGAGGAGTGGGCCGGCCAGATCGACATGCTGATCTCGGACGTCATAATGCCGGGCCTCGACGGTCCGTCCCTGCTCAAGAAGGCCCGCCCCTACCTCGGCGACGCCCCGGTCATGTTCATCTCCGGCTATGCCGAGAGCGACTTCTCCGACCTGCTCCAGGACGAGGCGGGCGTCTCCTTCCTGCCCAAGCCGCTGGACATCAAGACCCTGGCCGAGCGGGTGAAGCAGGAGCTTCGGCCCTCTTGAACGCAAGGTAACTTGCCACCCGGCCCGGCTTGCTCCCCTATGCGCGCCGTCGTTGTTCGGGAGTTCCCATGTTCGTTCGTCGCCTGCTGACCGCCACCGCCTTCGCCGCCCTGATGACGGGCGCCGCCCAGGCCCAGGACTACACCGTCAGCTTCGACAACGCCGTCCACCACGAAGCCCGCATCAGCGTCACCTATCGCGATGTCGGAACGGCTCCGGTCCGGTTCCAGATGTCGCGGTCGTCGCCAGGACGCTATGCGATCCACGAGTTCGCCAAGAACGTCTATTCGGTCTCGGCCGTCGACGGTCAGGGGCGCGCTCTCACCATCGACCGCACCGATCCCTACGGCTGGACCGTGCCGGGCCACGACGGCGTGGTGACCCTCAGCTACACCCTGTTCGGCGACCGGTCGGACGGCACCTATTCCCAGATCGACGCGACCCACGCCCACCTGAACATGCCCGCGACCCTGGCCTGGGCGACGGGCTTCGACGACCGCCCGGTCAAGGTGACCTTCAAGCCCTTCTCGCCCGACTGGACCATCGCCACCCAGCTCCCGCCCCTGGCCGAACCCGACACCTTCGCCGCGCCCAATCTGCAATACCTGATGGATAGCCCGACCGAGCTCAGCGACCACATGGTGCGCGAGTGGACGGTCGACGATCACGGGGAGGCGCGGACCCTTCGCATCGCCGCCCACCACCCCGGCACGGCCGAGGAGATGGACCGGTTCGCCGCCATGGCGCGCCGCGTCGTCGACGCACAGATCGCCGTCTTCGGCGACGTCCCCGACTACGATTTCGGGACCTATACCTTCATCGCCGACTACATGCCTTACGTGAACGGCGACGGGATGGAGCACCGCAACTCCACCATCATCAATGACAGCCGCTCCTTCGCCCAGGCCGAGTTCGACCAGATCGGCACCCTCAGCCACGAATTCTTCCACTCGTGGAATGTGGAGCGCATCCGCCCGGCGGAGCTGGAGCCGTTCGACTTCACCCGCGCCAATCCGACCCCCAATCTGTGGTTCGCGGAAGGCTTCACGAACTACTATGGACCCCTGGCCATCCGCCGCGCGGGCGTGGCCAATGTCGACGCCTTCCTCGGCGAGATGGGCGCCCAGCTCAGCGGTGTTCAGAACGCCACGGGTCGCCGCTTCGGCTCGCCCCAGGAAATGAGTTTGCGGGCGCCGTTCGTCGATGCGGCCACGGCTATCGACCCGACCAACCCGAACATCTTCGTCTCCTACTATCCCTATGGCGCGGTCATCGCCTTCGGCCTGGACCTCACGATCCGCCAGCGCTTCCCCGGCAAGACGCTAGACGATCTGATGCGTCAGATGTGGCGGACCCACGGGGTGACCGAGAAGCCCTACACCACCGCCGACATCCAGACCGCCCTGGCCCAGGTGACGGGCGACGCCGCCTTCGCCGCCGAGGTCTTCGACCGCCAGATTCGCGGCAGCGAACTGCCCGACTTCGCGCCGCTTCTGGCCCAGGCCGGCATCGTCATTCGGCCGGCCAACCCGGACAGGGCCTGGGCCGGCGCCGTGCGGTTCGCACAGACGGGTCCATTGGCCATCCCGTTCGCCCTCCCGCCGGGCACGCCGCTGTACGAGGCGGGGCTGGACCGGGGTGATGTGATCCTGGCGCTGGGCGACATGACCCTGGCCGCGGCCGCCGACTGGACCGCCGCCCTCGCCGCAGCCAAGCCGGGCGACGAGGTCCGGATCCGCTTCCTGCAGCGCGGTGTGGAGCGATCCGCCACATTGCGCTTCGCCGCCGATCCGGCCTTCAATCTCATGCGCGTCGAGGCGGGCGGCGGCTCTGTCACCCCCGAACAGCTGGCCTTCCGTCAGGCCTGGCTCGGAGCGCCAACAGAATAAGAATTTGTTCTTTTCTCGCCTTTGCGAGCGACAGGTGCACGCCCCACCTCTGTCATCCGCGAGGGGCAGCCACCAGTTCACCCGTTTCGTCCGTTTCGTCACCCTGTTTTTGTCCGGACAATCCGAACGAGCCCGGTGTCTCCCTCGCGTCCCGAAAGTTTCGCCATGCTCGACCGTCGCAGTCTCCTCGTCTCCGCCGCCGGCGCGGGCCTCCTCGCCGCCTTGCCGATCCGCGCTGCGGCCCAATCACAGCAGGACGCCGCGCTGGACGCCTATCTGACCGAGCGGTTCTACGACAACGTCGAGCGTAACCCGACCTTCGCCACCAGCCTCGGCATCGACAAGGACGAGCGCTCGCACTTGGCGGGACGTCTCGGCGACCTCAGCCTGGAGGCCGAGGCGGCTGACAAAGCGCGCGACATCGCCCACTGGGAACGGCTCAAGGCCTGGTCGAGCGACGGCTTGTCCGACGGCATGAAGGTGACCCTCGCTGTCTCGCAGTTCCAGGCCGAGACCGCGGCCCTGCGCGCCGCCCTGCCATTCGCCGGTTCGCCCTATATCGTGGCGCAGAACGGCGGCGCCTATTTCAGCGTGCCCGACTTCATGACCAATCAGCACCGGCTGGAGACCACGGCCGACGCCGAAGCCTTCCTGTCGCGACTGAAGGCGTTCGCCATTCAGCTCGATCAGGAGAACGACCGGCTCCGGGCGGACGAGGCGGCGGGCATCACTCTGCCGGCCGTGATCATGGACAAGACCCTGACGCAGCTGAAGACCCTGCGCGACACCCCAGCCGCCGAGATGGCCATGGTCCAGGCCTTGGTCCGCAAGACGGGCGAGACGTCGATCGCCGGCGACTGGGGCGCTCGCGCCGCCGCCATCGTCGACTCAGAGATCAAGCCCGCTCTGCGACGCCAGATCGCCGCCTTCGAGGCCCAGCGCCCGACCGCCTCCGACGACGTCGGCGTCTGGCGCCTGCCGCAGGGCGAGACCCTCTACAACCTCGGCATCCGGAGCTACACGACGACCACCTACACCGGCGCCGAGATCCACGAGATCGGCTTGGGCCAGGTCGCCTCGATCCAGGCCGAGATCGACACCATCCTGAGGAGCCTCGGCCACACGGAGGGCACGGTCGGCGAGCGGGTCAACGCGCTCGGCCAGGATCCACAACACCTCTGGCCCAACGACGACGAAGGCAAGGTCGCCCTGATCGCCTCGCTGAACGAGATGGTGGCCGAAATCACCCCGCGCCTGCCGGAAGTCTTCTCGACCCTGCCCCAGGCGCCCGTCGAGATCCGCCGCGTGCCGGTGTCGATTCAGATCGGGGCGCCGGGCGGCTACTATCAGGCGGCGTCGCTGGATGGCTCGCGGCCGGGCGCTTACTACATCAACCTGCGCGACACCGCGAACCGGCCGAAATGGTCGCTGAAGACCCTGACCTATCACGAAGCGGTGCCGGGCCACCACTTCCAGATCTCTGTCGCGCGCGAGGCGGGGACCCTGCCCATATACCGCCGCGCCTCGGGCTTCTCGGCCTACAACGAGGGCTGGGCTCTGTATTCGGAGCGCGTCGCCGCCGACGATCTCAACATGTATCAAGGCGATCCGCTGGGTCGGATCGGCTACCTGCAGGCCTATCTGTTCCGCGCCGTTCGTCTGGTGGTCGACACCGGGCTGCACGACAAGCGCTGGAGCCGCCAGCAGGCCATCGACTACATGATCGCCGAGGCCGCGACCCCCGCCAACTCGGCCCAGTCGGAGGTCGACCGCTATATCGTCTGGCCGGGCCAGGCCTGCTCCTACAAGCTTGGCCAGACTGTCATCGAGGGCCTGCGTCAGGAAGCGGAGGCCAAACCCGGCTTCGACATCAAGGCCTTCCACGATCGGATGCTGCTGAACGGCTCGGTGCCGCTGGCGGTGCTCCAGTCCATCATGCGCGCCTGACCGATCCTTCACTTGCCCGCACGGGATCGGCGGGCTTAGCGTCTTCGCCTGTCCATGGAGCCCGCCATGATCGACCGCCGCCGCCTGCTCGCCTCCGCCGCCGCGGGGGCGGGGTTCGCCGCCCTGCCGCCTGTCGCCTTCGCCCGGGCGGATGAGGACGCCCGGCTGGATGCGATCTTGAGCCGTCAGTTTGAGGAAGACCTGAACGGGTCGCCGACCAGCGCGACCTCGCTGGGGCTCGATGTCGGGACGCGGGCGGGACAGCGGGCGCAACTGGACGACCGGTCGCTGGCCGCCGCTCGGCATGAGGCGGTCAGGGCGCGGGAGCGGCTGGAGGAGCTGCGGACCATCGACCCGTCGGCCCTCTCGGTCGAAGGGCGGGCGAGCTATGACGTGCTTTCCTTCCAGAAGGAGGTGGCGGCCGAGGCGGCGGCCTTCGGCTGGCATACGGCCGACAGCTGGCGGCGGACCCCCTACGTCGTCAGCCAGATCAACGGCTCCTACATCGACATCCCGAGCTTCCTCGACACCACCCATCCGGTGAAGACCCGCGAGGACGCCGACGCCTTCATCGAGCGGCTGAAGGCTTTCCCGGCCTCGCTGGACGGAGACACGGAGCGGAGCCATGCCCACTCCGGCATGGGGATGGTCGCGCCCGACTTCATCCTGGACAAGGCCATCGCCCAGCTGGCGGCCCTGCGCGACCAGCCCGGCGCCGATCAGGCCATGGTCCGCAGCCTGGCTCACAAGATGGGCGAGGCGGGGATCGAGGGGGATCACGTCGAGCAGGCGGCGATCCTGCTGGACGGGCCGGTAAAGGCGGCGCTGGAGCGGCAGATCGTGGAGCTAAGGCGGCAACGGGTCGACGCGGTCCATGACGCGGGGATCGGCGGGCGGCCCGACGGTCCGGCCTATTACGCCCTGAACCTGAAGGCTTATACGACCACCGCCTCAACGGCGGCGGAGATCCATGAGCTGGGTCTGGAGCAGGTCGCCGACATTCAGGCCCAGGCCGACGTCCTTCTGAAGAGCGAGGGCTATACCCAAGGCTCGGTCGCCGAGCGGATGGCGGCGCTTAGGACCGAGGCGCGCTTCCTATGGCCCAATACGGATGCGGGCCGGGCCGATCTGCTGACCTATGTGAACGCCGAGATGGACCGGGTCCGGGCCCGGACGCCGGAAATCTTCGCGCGCGTGCCGACCTCGGCGTTCCTGGTTCAGCGGGTGCCTGCGGCGATCGAGGCGGGGGCGCCGGGCGGATATGCCCAGGGCGGCAGCCTCGATGGGTCGCGGCCTGGGATCTACTTCATCAACCTGAAGGACACCGCCGATTGGCCGCGCTGGACGCTGAAGACCCTGACCTATCACGAGGCCGCGCCGGGGCACCTGTTCGAGGGAGCGCTGGCGCTGCAGTCGGCGAAGCTGCCGCTGTATCGCAAGACGGTCGGCTTCTCGGCCTATGGCGAAGGGTGGGGGCTGTACGCCGAGCGGCTGGCCGATGAACTCGGCCTCTACGAGGGCGATCCGTTCGGGCGGATCGGCTATCTGGAGAGCTTCCTGTTCCGCGCCTGTCGCCTGGTGGTCGACACCGGACTGCACTCCAAGGGGTGGAGCCGTGAACAGGCGATCCGCTACATGACCGAGAACGTCGGCGATCCGAACGAGCCGGAGATCGATCGCTACTGCTCCGCGCCGGGTCAGGCCTGTTCTTACAAGATGGGCGAGATCGCGATCACGGGTCTGAGGGAGGAGTTGAAACGCGCGTCGAACTTCGACCTGAAGCGGTTCCATTCGGCGGTGCTGGACGGCGGGCGGATGCCGTTGACGGTGCTGGAACAGCGGGTGCGAGCGGCCTTCGCCTGAAGTCAGGGACGCTGTCGCTCGACACGCCCCCGGTCCGCTGTCCGATCAGTCTGAGGACCGGCGCCGTCTGGAGCCTCGGCGTTTCGTCAGGTTGGTCATGACGCGAGTTGGGGTGACGAAACGTGACGAAAGGCGCCGAAACGGACGAACGAGATTCAGGTTATCAAAAACCCATGGAGGAGATGGGCGGGCAGGACACAAGGCGCAAGAGGGCGGAAGGAAATAATTCCTTTGCAAGCCTTTCTAGACCGTCTGGCCTGCCGCTCGTCTGAGGCTGTTGTGGATGTCCGTCGCCGCGACGGCGGCTTCGGCTGTGGCCACGGCGATCTGGTTAAGGCCGCGCACGACGTCGCCGGCGGCGTAGAGGCCCGGGACGCTTGTTCTTTGGTGCAGGTCGACTTCGAGACGTCCGTCTTCGGCGAGCCGGCAATCCATGGCGGCGGCGAGTTCGGCGTTGGCCGAAGTTCCGAGTGCGGAATAGACGAGGTCGAAGGCGCTGTACGCGCCGTTCCAGCACAGGGCGGTGACGCGGTCGCCTTCCAGCCGCACGCGTTCGATCGGTGTCTCGACCAGTTCGATGCCGAGGCGATCCAGAGCCTCCCGTTCGGTCAGAGCGTCCGATGGACCGATATGGATAAGAGTAACGCGCTCGGAGTAGGTGCGCAGGAAGGCGGCTTCGCGTACGCCCATATCGCTGTCCCCGATCACAGCGACCACCTTGTCGGTGGCTTCGTAGCCGTCGCAGATCGGACAGATGCGAACGATGGCGCGTTCGATGGCGCGTTCAACGCCGGGCAGGTCAGGGTGGTGGTCGACGACGCCCGTGGCCAGAAGGACTCTGTCGGCGCGGATGGTGCGACCGTTCAGATCGGCGACGAAAGATGACCCGTCGCGCCGGAGGCCTTCCACCCGGCCGGCCTCGATGACGGCGCCATATTCCAGGGTTTGATCGCGCATCCGATCGAGGATGGCGTCGCCGGTGATGCCCGCGGGAAAGCCCGGCATGTTGTGGCTGAGCGGGATCCATCCGGCGCGTGGGAAGCCGCCGTCGGCGACCAGGACTGACCGACGAAACCGGCCCAGATAGGTGGCGGCGGTCAGGCCGGCGGGGCCGGCGCCGATGACCAGGACATCGACTTCGTCCGTCATTCGCTGACCCAGGCGGCGGGCCAATATTCGCTCGGCACGCCCCAGCATTCCGACATGGCCGAGGAGGATTTCAGTTCGAACGCGCGACCCGTCCAGGTCCAGCTGTCGGCCATGCCGCAGTCGCCCAGACCCCGACCCTTGTTGAAGGCGTCGATGACGCGGGTCGCCGGGTCGTAGGCGGCGTTGACCAGAAGGTCGTGAGGCTCGGCGTCGCCGGCGCTGGGGAACAAGACCCGGCGCGGGTCCGCGCCCTGGGGCGTCGTCAGAAAGTAGGCGTTGGAGAAGTTGTAGGCGCCGGCGCCGCAGGGGACGCTCCACAGGACGGTGTTGGCGTCGAGCCGGGCGGAGGAGATCACCGCCTGAAGGTCCGGGTTGAAGGCCGTTTCGGCGCGGCACTGGACCACAGCCGGCAAGGCCTCGACGGCGGCGGGCAGGGTCTGGCCCTCCTGATCGCCGTAGGGACCCTGAGCGACGGCGGGGGCGGGGACGATATGAGGCGCGGGCGGGGCGACGGGGACGACGGAGGCGGGGCGGCTGCCCTTGCGGATCAGGGCGGTGTCGGTTTCAAGACGACCCTGATGCTCGTCGATCCACAACAGGGAAGCGGCGGCGCCGGTCAGAGAGATGGGGACGGTCTCGGAGCCGGCGTTCAGCGTCATGGCGGTCCCTTGGGCCATCGCATCGACGAGGGCGCGAGCGCGGTCGGGCGCGACGGTGGCGACGGGCGGAGCCTCGTGCCCGGTCTCGGCGCGGGCTTCGAAGGCGGCGTGATCGACCTGGGCCGTTACGGAACCGCCGAAGGCGCCGTCGTCCGGCCAGAAGCCGAAATCGACGGACGGTGCGGCGTCCGGGCCGGCGGCCATGGTGATGCGGACCCAGCCTGTCCCCTCCGACGCCGGTCCAAAGGCGTAGCAGGTTCCGATATTGTCGCAGGAGACCAGCCAGTCGCGGAATCGCGTCTGATCCGCGAGACTGTCGCGCGTGTCGGCGGCCGCGCGAACGGCGCCGGGGGCTCTGGCCTCAGCCTGCTGTCCCTGGCCGCAGGAGGCCAGCAAGGCGGCGACCGCCGTCAGCGCGATAAGACGCATCGTCATCAAGCCCCCCTTCAAGACCGCATCAGGCCTTGCGCAGCTCCGACGGCTTGTGGGCGGCTCGGGCGCCGGTCTTGCCGCTCTCGACCAGATATTCGGGGTTATCCTTCGACGCCGCAACCTTATGCGTCTTGATCGTGGTCGGTTTTGTCAGTTTGCGGACCACCTTGCCTGTCGTGGTCCCTTGGGAGTGGTCCCACTTAACCTTGTCGCCAGCCTTGAAGGTCTTCTCGGTCATGTCGTCTGATCCTGTGTCTTTCCTTCCATGTCAGCGAGCACGGCCCGCATCAGTTCCTTGTCGATCAGCGGGGGCGCCTCGCAAAAGGCGAGGATCCAGCGTTGAATCAGTGTCTCAGTCTCTGCATCCATCCCGTTGCGCCCCTTTCGAAATGGCTGCCCTTCCGCCCCACAGAACCAGCGCGGTCCCTCGGGGTTCAGCTTGGCCAGAGGCGGCTTTTTTGGGGCAGGGTTAATGTGGGCGGCCCAGCCCTTTGCCTCCGGCGTCCCGCCTCGCTATACCGCCGCCACCTCCCGCATTCGCAACACACAGGACGCAAGCCGCATGGCCAAGATCAAGGTCGCCAATCCCATCGTCGATATCGACGGCGACGAAATGACCCGCATCATCTGGCAATGGATCAAGGACAAGCTGGTCTTCCCCTTCGTGGACGTCGAACTGGACTACTACGACCTGGGCATGGAGCACCGTGACGCCACCGACGACCAGGTGACGATCGACGCCGCCCACGCCATCCAGAAGCACGGCGTCGGCGTGAAATGCGCCACCATCACCCCCGATGAGGCGCGCGTCGCCGAGTTCGGCCTGAAAAAGATGTGGAAGTCGCCGAACGGCACGATCCGCAACATCCTGGGCGGGGTGGTCTTCCGCGAGCCGATCATCTGCCAGAACGTGCCGCGCCTGGTTCCGGGCTGGACCCAGCCGATCGTCGTCGGCCGTCACGCCTTCGGCGACCAGTACAAGGCCACCGACTTCCTGATGCCGGGCAAGGGCACGCTTTCGATCAAGTTCGTCGGCGACGACGGTCAGGTGATCGAGCATGAGGTGTTCAAGTCGCCGGGCGCCGGTGTCGCCATGGGCATGTACAATCTGGATGACTCGATCCGCGACTTCGCCCACGCCTCGTTCAGCTATGGCCTCAACCGCAACTATCCGGTCTATCTGTCGACCAAGAACACGATCCTGAAAGCCTATGACGGCCGCTTCAAGGACATCTTCCAGGAAGTGTTCGACGCTGAATACGCCGACAAGTTCAAGGCCGCCGGCCTGACCTATGAGCACCGCCTGATCGACGACATGGTCGCCGCGGCGATCAAGTGGTCGGGCGGCTTCGTCTGGGCGTGCAAGAACTACGACGGCGACGTGCAGTCCGATGTCGTCGCCCAGGGCTTCGGCTCGCTGGGCCTGATGACCTCGGTCCTGATGACGCCGGACGGCAAGATCATGGAAACGGAAGCCGCGCACGGCACCGTGACCCGCCACTATCGCCAGCACCAGAAGGGCGAGGCCACCTCGACCAACTCGATCGCCTCGATCTTCGCCTGGACAGCCGGCTTCAAGCACCGCGCCAAGCTGGACGGCAACGCCGAACTGCTCGAGTTCGCAGAGACGATGGAAAAGGTCGTCATCGAGACCGTCGAAGCCGGTTTCATGACCAAGGACTTGGCCCTGCTGGTCGGCGACCAGCAGTCGTGGCTGACGACCGAAGGCTTCCTCGACAAGGTCGCCGAGAACCTGAAGACGGCCCTGCCGAACGTCGGTTAGACCTGAGCACGGTTCTGATTATTTCGACCCCGCCGGAGCTTCTCCGGCGGGGTTTCGTTTGAGCCGCGGGCTTCGACGTGCATTGATGGGCTTCGCGTCGGAGGAGGGGAGACCACCGGTGAAGAATCTATTCGGCAATCTGGTGCTCGCCGCCGTCGTCCTGACGGCGATCAGCTTCTTCGCGGCGCCGGCCGTGGCCTTCTTCGGCATCCGCTCGGCGGCTCAGTCGGACGATGTCGCGGGGCTGCAGCGGCTAGTGGATTTCGACGCTGTGCGCGCGTCGCTAAGGCCGCAGTTGTCGGGGCGGCCCGAGGCGATGACGCCGCCGCCGTCGATCCTAAGCGACCCCATTGGCGCCTTCCGGCGTCAGTTCGAGGAGGTGGCGGCGCCGCAGGGGCCGAATCCCGACGCCTATCTCACGCCCGACGCCATCGACGGCCTGACACGGGCCGAGGGCCGCTACGCCTCGGTGCGGACGGCCCAGCCGGGGACGGACGAGGCTCCGGCGCCCTGGCCCAAGCCCTACTACTGGGGGATCAATCGCGCGCGGATGGCGATCACGGACGAAGGCGGGTCGGACACGGTCTTCACCTTCGAGCGGCGCGGTCCGTTTGAGTGGAAGCTGGTCCACATCGGCCTGCCCGACGGATCGACGCCGCAGGTTCCGGCCCGCACCGCGCCCGCCGCCCAACCGGAGACGAAACGATGAAGGGTCTGATCAAGGGCGTCGTGATCCTCGGCGTCGTCGCGTTCCTGATCGCCTATTTCGGCACGCCGATCCTGACGGTGAACAACCTGGTCGCGGCGGCCAAGGCCGGGGATGAGGCTGGGCTGGAGCGGATGGTCGACTTCCCTGCCTTCCGCGACAGCGTGAAGGACGAACTGACAGCGCGGCTGATGGCCGAGGCCAACGCCGATCCCGATGTCCGTTCGAGCGGCTTGGGCGGGCTGGGCATGATGCTGGCGCCCATGCTGGTCTCGGGCGCGGTGGATGCTCTGGTCACCGCTCCGACGATCGCGGCGATGGTGCGGACGGCCGATACGCCCGATCCCGAAGACGTCGCCACGGCCCGCACGCCGGAGCCGGAGAGCGAGGACAAGGACATCCGCCAGAGCTACGGCTATCGCGACCTGAACACCTTCGTTCTGGGCCTGACCGATCCGGACCGACCGGACGAGACGCTGAAACTGCTGCTGAAGCGGCAGGGGGTGTTCGGCTGGAAGCTGTCGGGGATAGACCTGCCGGAGAAGGCCGCCTAGCGGGCGGCCTGGGCGGCGATCCAGGCGTCCATGCGGCGGTCCAGCAGGTCGAGCGGCAACGGGCCGTCAACGAGCAGGGCGTCGTGGAAGTCGCGGACGTTGAACCGCTCTCCCAACGCCTGTTCGGCGCGGGTGCGGATGGCGCGCAGGCGGATTTCGCCGATCTTGTAGGCCAGGGCCTGACCCGGCCAGCCGATATAGCGCTGCAGCTCGGTCTCGATGTTGTGCGGCGACAGGGCGGAGTTGTCGGTGAAACAGGCGCGGGCCTGTTCGATGGTCCAGCCCATCCAGTGCATGCCGGTGTCGGCGACCAGACGACAGGCGCGCCACATCTCGTAGGACAGACGCCCGAACCGCTCTTCCGGCGTGCGGTAGAAGCCCATCTCCTCGCCGAGGAACTCCGAATACAGGCCCCAGCCCTCGGTGAAGGCGGTGACGCCGGCGTTGCGACGGAAGGCGGGACCGGCGGCGGCCTCCTGCTGCAGGGCGATCTGGATGTGGTGGCCGGGGACCGCTTCGTGCAGCGTCAGGGCGGGCAGTTCGTAGAGCGGCCGCTGATCCAGCTTGCCGGTGTTGACGATATAGCCGCCGGGCACACCCTCCTCGAGCGAGCCGCCGTTGTAACGGCCGGTGGTGTAGTTGTCCTCGATGTCCAGCGGCACGGGGCGGACGTTGTAGGTCAGGCGCGGCAGGGTGCGGAACAGGGCCGGAAGGCCGCCGTCGGCGCGTTTGGCCATCTCCGAGGCCTTCTCCAGCATGTCCTCGCGCGAGGTGGCGTAGAACTGCGGATCGGTGCGCAGGTGGTTCAGGAAGCCGGCGAAGTCGCCGGTCCAGCCGGAGGCGCGCATCTCCGTGTCCATGCGGGCGCGGATGCGGGCGACCTCGTCCAGGCCGATCTGGTGGATCTGGTCGGGGGTCAGGTCGGTGGTGGTGTAGCGGCGCGCCTCGAAGGCGTAAAACTCGCGACCGCCGGGGCGTGAGCCGATGCCCACCTCGTCCGGGGCGGCGGGCAGATATTCGTTCTGGGTGAACTCGACCCAGGCGCGACGACGCGGGACGATCTGTTCGGCGACGATGGCGGCGGCGCGGGCGCGAAGATCGGCCTGATCCGCTGCCGATATGGTCGCTGGCAGGCTGGCGAACGGACGCAGAAGCGGGTCGGTCTCGGGCGTGAAGGCCGCCTCGTTGCGGAAGATGGCGAGGGCGCTTTCGACCACGGATTTCGGTTGGACGAAGCCGGTCTCCAGCCCGCGCCGGGCGTCGGCGAGGCCTTCGTCATACCAGGTGTGGAGGAGGCCGAGACGGGCCAGCCAGGCGTCGGCGTCGGCGCGGCTGGTGATCCGGGTTCCGGCGGCAAGGAAGCCCGCGCTCTGGCCCGGTCCGCCCTCGGAGTTGAAGGCCAGGCGGCCGCCGTCCAGGCCGATGGACTCGATCGAGCGATCGACGATGATGGCCAGGAAATCGCGGTTCAGGGCGTCGTTCGACGACAGGGTCGAGGCGTCGATGGCGGCGAGGCGACGCTTGAACTCGTGCAGGGGGGCGAGGCGAGCGAGTTCGGCGGCGCGGGAGGGATCGGAGAGACGGGACTTGGCGGACTGGTCGCCCTCCCGGGCCGCCTGCTCAGGGCTGAGGCTGAGTTGCCAGGCGTCGTAGTCGGCGATGATGGAGGCCAGCGCCGGGTTCTCGGCGGTCGTGCTGGTTGAAGCGGGCGGCGTCTGGGCGGCGGCTGTCATGGCCGCGGAGGAGAGAAGAACGCCCGCGACTGCGGTAATGACGAAGCGATTCATGAATGACCCCCGAACTGAGGGCGGCATGGGGAGGGAAGAGGGGGGCGAGGTCAATGCCTCCCTTCTCCCCTTGCGGGAGACGGCGGCAGCCGAAGGGTGGCTATGCTCACGGGCGCCACCGGCGTGACCCCTCACCCGATCGCGCAAGCAAGACGGCGACGCCGCCGTGCGCGAGCTCCCTCTCCCGCAGGGGGAGAGGGGCTTGAACTAGCCCGCCAGAGCCGCGCGCACCGCCGCCAGACCGTCTTCGGCCTTGGACCCGTCCGGCGCGCCGCCTTGCGCGAAATCAGCCTTGCCGCCGGCGCCCTGGCCGCCCATGGCGAGGACGGCAGCGCGGGCGAGGTCGGCCGAGTTGACGCGGTCGGCGACGTCACTGGTCGCAGCGACTGTGACCGCCGCCTTGCCGTCGGAAAGACCGATCAGGGCGACGACGCCCGAGCCGACCTGTTTACGGAAGTCCTCGGCGACGCCGCGCAAGCCCTTGCCGTCGACGCCGTCGAGGATGCGGGCGATCAGCTTGACGCCGTTGATCTCTTCCGGCGCGGCGGACGCGCCTGAGCCGGCGCCTAGGGCCAGCTGTTTCTTCAGGTCGGCGACCTGTTTCTCCAGCGCCTTGCGCTCGGCCGAGAGGGCCTCGACGCGGGCGGGGACGTCCAGGGGCTGGACCTTGAAGGACTGGGCCAGCGTCTTCGCCACGCCGGCCTGGGCCAGCAGGTACTGGCGCGCGGCCTCGCCGGTGACGCCCTCGACGCGGCGGATGCCCGAGGCGATGCCGGTCTCGGCCGTGATCTTGAACAGGGCGATATCGCCGGTGCGGGCGACGTGGGTGCCGCCGCACAGTTCGACGGAGTAGGGGCCGTTGTTGTCGCCGGTCAGGGCGCGGCCGAGGGTGACCACGCGGACCTCGTCGCCGTATTTCTCGCCGAACAGGGCGACGGCGCCGCCGTCGATGGCGTCCTGGGGCGTCATCAGCTGGGTCGTGACCGGGACGTTCTGTCGGATGATCGCGTTCACCTCGGTCTCGATGGCGGCGAGCTGTTCCTCGGTGACGGGTGCATTGTGACTGAAGTCGAAACGCATGCGTTCGGCATCGACCAGCTGACCCTTCTGAGCCACGTGGGGACCCAGAACATTCTTCAGCGCCGCGTGCACCAGGTGGGCGGCGGAGTGGTTGGCGCGGGTGGTCAGGCGTTGTTCGGCGCCGGCGCGCAGTTGGGCGCGGGCGCCAATGGTCAGGGTTCCGGACTCGATCTCGATCTTGTGGGCGTAGAGGTCGCCGCCGGCGTGTTTCTGGACGTCGAGGATGACGCCGAAGCCTTGCTGGCCGGAGGCGTCGGTCCATTCGACCTCGCCGCGATCGCCGGTCTGGCCGCCGCCTTCGCCATAGAAGGGGGTCTGGTCGAAGAGGACCTCAGCCGTCTGGCCCGGTTCGAGAGCGTCGATGGATTCACCGCCGCGCACGATGGCCAGGACCTCGCCCGAGCCCTCGATGGCGTCATAGCCGGTGAAGACGGTCGGGCCGAGGCGGTCGCGCAGGGACAGCCATTCGCCGGCCGAGGCCGTCTGGCCAGAGCCCTTCCAGTTCGCCTTGCCGCGCTCGCGCTGCTGGGCCATCGCGGCCTCATAGGCGTCGTTGTCGACGGTCAAGCCGCGACGACGGGCCTCGTCCTGCGTCAGGTCGAGGGGGAAGCCGTAGGTGTCGGACAGGGTGAAGGCGGTCTGGCCCGAGATGACTCCGCCTGCCGACAGGCCCGCCGTCGCCTCGTCCAGCAGGGCCATGCCGCGGCCGAGCGTGGTGCGGAAGCGGATCTCCTCCTGCTTCATCGTGTCTTCGATCGAGGCCTGGGCGCGCACCAGCTCCGGGAAGGCCTCGCCCATCTGGTCGACCAAGGTCGGGACCAGACGGTGCATCAGGGGATCGGCGGCGCCGAGCAGGTGGGCGTGGCGCATGGCGCGACGCATGATGCGGCGAAGCACATAGCCGCGACCCTCGTTAGAGGGGGTCACGCCGTCGGCGATCAGGAAGGAAGACGAACGCAGGTGGTCGGCGATGACGCGGTGGCTGGCGGCTTGCGCGCCCTCCGCCTTGGTCGAGGTGGCGTCCTCGGAAGCGGCGATCAGGGTCTGGAACAGGTCGGTGTCGAAGACCGAGTTCTTGCCCTGGAGCACGCTCGTCATCCGCTCCAGGCCCATGCCGGTATCGACCGAGGGTTTGGGCAGTTTGCGAACGATCTCGTCGTTCTCTTTCTCGAACTGCATGAAGACGTTGTTCCAGATCTCCACGTAGCGGTCGCCGTCCTCGTCAGGCGAGCCGGGAGGGCCGCCGGGGACGTGGTCGCCGTAATCCCAGAAGATTTCGGTGCAGGGACCGCAGGGGCCGCTGTCGCCCATAGCCCAGAAGTTGTCCGAGCCGGCGATGCGGATGATCTTGTCGTCCGAGAAGCCGGTGACCCTCTTCCAGATCGCGGCGGCCTCATCGTCGTCGATGTAGACGGTGACCAGCAGGCGCTTCGGATCGAGGCCGTAGTCCTTGGTGACCAGGGTCCACGCGCGGTCGATCGCGTGTTCCTTGAAATAGTCGCCGAAGGAGAAATTCCCCAGCATCTCGAAGAAGGTGAGGTGGCGGGCCGTGTAGCCGACGTTGTCCAGGTCGTTGTGCTTGCCGCCGGCGCGAACGCATTTCTGCGAGGACGTCGCGCGCGGGTAGGGCGGCGTGGCCGCGCCGGTGAAATAGTCCTTGAACGGCACCATGCCCGCGTTGACGAACATCAGCGTCGGGTCGTTCTGCGGCACCAGCGGGGCCGAGTGGACCTTGGTGTGACCGTCGGCCGCGAAGTAATCGAGGAAGGTCGAGCGGATCTGTTTCAGGCTGGCCATGGTCGGTCGTCTTGATGCGTCGAAGGGCGGGGAACCGGCGTCATATAGGGTTTCGGCGCGCGCCGCATCACCCGTCCGTGATCGGCGGTGTCAGTCGGCGTCGTCGCCTGGCTCGTCGATGGCGTCGTCCTCGTCCGACAGAAGGGCGTCGAGGGCTTCGATGATGGCGTCGATCTGTTCGGCGCTGGCGGCGACGCGGAGCACGGACCCGTCCGATCCGCCGATCTCGAGCAGGTAACCGTCGTCGCCTTCGGCCAGGTTGAACTGGGTCAGGGTCGGGATGCTGTCGGCCATGCGGGTCTCCTTGCGCGGATCAACCGCCGGCGGGGGGAAAGGTTCGCGGTTTTGCGCGTCGGCGTGACGCGGGGCAAGACGGTGTCCAAGGCGTAAGATGGCGCATGTCCACGCTGGAAGTCTGGTTCGATGGCGACTGCCCGCTTTGCCGGAGCGAGATCGCCCTGTTGCGGCGACTGGATCGGCGGGGCGCCATCGTCTTCACGGATGTAGCGACGGGGCAGGGCGGCTGTCCGATCGATCGCGCCGACCTGCTGGCCCGGTTCCATGCGTGCGAGGATGGACGGATGGTTTCGGGCGCCGAGGCTTTCGCGGCGATGTGGCGTGCGATCCCGATGCTGGCGCCCTTCGGCCGGCTGGCGCGGAACCCGCGGGTTCTGGCCGGGCTGGAGCGGCTGTATGTCGCCTTCCTGCGGGTGCGGCCGTGGATCCAGCGGCGGGTGCGGAGGCGCTCGCGGTCCAGATGAAAAATGCCCGCCCGGACGAAGCCGGGCGGGCGGCTCTCCCCGGCCCGAGCCCCGCGGGGGTCGGCGGCGGGTCGCGGGACCAGCCGGGGAGAGTGTTCGGTGTCCGGACTGGAAACACAGTCCGCAGAGTCCGTAGAGTCCGGATCAGCCCTCGAGGTCCTGACCTTCGTCGGGCTCGGGCGTGCCCAGGAGCTCGTCGGCGATCTTGTTGGTCGAGGCGCGAACGGCCTTTTCGATCGCGTCGGCCATGTCGGGGTTGGCCTTGAGGAAGTTGCGGACGTTCTCGCGGCCCTGACCAATGCGGGTCGAGTCGTAGGAGAACCAGCTGCCCGACTTCTCGATCACCCCGGCCTTGACGCCCAGGTCGATGATCTCGCCCAGCTTGGAGATGCCCTCGCCGTACATGATGTCGAAGATGACCTCGCGGAACGGCGGGGCGACCTTGTTCTTGACGACCTTGACGCGGGTGGTGTTGCCGGTGACCTCGTCCCGATCCTTGATCGCGCCGGTGCGGCGGATGTCGAGGCGGACCGAAGCATAGAACTTCAGCGCATTGCCGCCCGTCGTCGTCTCGGGCGAGCCGTACATCACGCCGATCTTGTGACGGATCTGGTTGATGAACAGGACGATACAGTTGGTCTTCGAGATCGAGCCGGTCAGCTTGCGCAGGGCCTGGGACATCAGGCGAGCCTGAAGGCCCGGCAGGCTGTCGCCCATCTCGCCCTCGATCTCCGCGCGCGGCGTCAGGGCGGCGACCGAATCGACCACCACGATGTCCACGGCGCCCGAACGCACCAGGGTGTCGACGATCTCCAGCGCCTGTTCGCCATGATCCGGCTGGGACACCAGCAAATCATCCAGGTTCACGCCCAGCTTCTGAGCGTAGGTCGGGTCCAGCGCGTGCTCGGCATCGACGAAGGCGGCTACGCCCCCGGCCTTCTGGATTTCGGCCACGGTGTGCAGGGCCAGTGTCGTCTTGCCCGAGGATTCAGGACCGAACACCTCGATCACCCGACCGCGCGGCAGGCCGCCGATCCCCAGCGCCATGTCCAGGCCCAGCGAGCCGGTGGACACCGAGGGGATCACGTCGGCGACCCCGCCCTTGCCCAGTTTCATGACCGAGCCCTTGCCGAAGGCGCGATCGATCTGTGCGATCGCCGCCTCCAGAGCGCGCTGCTTGTCGCCGTCTTCCTTGCCGACCAATTTCAATGCCGCCTGCGATGCCACCTTACCACTCTCCCTTGCCATGATTCCCAATGATGCTTCGGGGGAGAGGCCCGCCTTCGGTCCGATGACCGTGACCCGCTCCCTGTGAGCCAGACTATGTGCACGGTTTGTTCCGGTTGCCAATATGTTCTTTTTGGAACGCCTCGGAGACGCGGCCCGGCTACGTCCGATTTTGACGTGAGCGGTGAGCGATCAGGCCATCGAGGTTTGTAGCAACGCCTTAACGCCCGTCAGAACCGACCGACCAGCCTTGCCTCCAAGGCGGCCCGCCGTGCGCGCAAATCCAGGCCTCTGATCTGATCGGCGAGGACCGCGCTGGGCGGCTCTGGGGTGACGACAACCTCGAAGGGAGCGCTTGACGAGCCATCGTCAAAGCAAGTCGCCTATTCCTTCAGGTGAGCGTCCAGCAGGGTGTACCAGGTGCTGGTCAGGCGCTGGAATTCGGCGGGGCACTGTTCGGCGCGGGCCTCGGTCAGCCATTCCTCTTCGAGGAGGTTGGCGTACTTGTCGGTGTCGGAGCCGTACACCAGGCAGGTCAGGGTATAGTAGCGCTGCTGGCTGAGGGAGTGTTCGTCCTCGAAATCGCTCTCCTCGACCTCGGCGGCTTCCGACGGGTCGGTGTAGAAGCTGAGGGCGCCGGAGATGGCGGATTCCTCGCCGTCGTCGCCGTCGATCAACCACCATGCGGCCAGGCTGTCGGCGGCGTCCTCCTCGCGGCCCGTGAAGGGGATTTCGAGCACGTCGATCAGGGCGTGGCCGACCTCGTGGAAGACAGTGAAGAGGAATGAGCCGTTGACGGCGTCCTCGATCTCTTCCTCGGTGTCGTAGAAGTTGGCGAAATTCTCGCGCTCGCCCTCGAACATCTCGATACAGACCTGAATCTCGTGGTCTTCGGGGACGTAGTAGGCATTGTTCTCGCCGCACTGGGCGAAGCGCATGCCGATGTCGCGCGGCAGGTTCAGGCTCTCGTTCAGTACGTCAGCGATGTCTTCGAGCCAGCGTTCCTCGCTGAGCTGGGCGGCGAGCTCGGTGTATTCGTCGTCCTCCAGCGCGGCCGGCAGGACCTTGAAGTCGCCGCGGTCCCCGCCGGAGGAACGGGCGGCCGAGTTGGTGTGCGCCGTGGTCGTCGTGTCCTCGCAGGCGGCCAGGGACAGGGTCCCGAGCGCAACGAGCAAGGAGCGGCGCAGCAGCGCCCCGAACGATTTGGACATGACGGTCCCCCTGAACGCCCGCTGTCTAGCGGAGGCCTGGGTCGTCGCCAACGCGCGGGCAGGGCGCCGTCAGGCCGCGTCAGTGTGCCGTTGGGTCGCGCACGGCGATCAGGGACTTGGTCAGACCGGCGACGACCTCGTCGTGATGCGCCGCGTCCGGATAGAGGAAGCGGAACTGGGCCTTGTCCAGCAGGCGGGCGTGCTGGACGTCGCGCATGGCCGCGCCCATGTCGAGCGCCTTCTGCGAGAAGCCGTGGCGGCGTTTGAGCAGAGACCGGGCGCGACTCTGTTCCGAGCGCCAATGGAAGAAGGGGGCCGAAAAGTGGGGCTCAACCGGGAACCAGAAATAGGGGGTCTGGACGTAGTAGCGCGGGGCCAGACGGCGGCATTCGGCGGCGAAGGCCTCCATGCGCGTCCAGTCGCCGACATGCTCGATGACCGAGTTGGAGTGGACCAGGTCGAAGCTATGGTCGGCGTACTGCGGCAGCGCGCAGGCGTCCCCGTCGACGATGGTGAACAGGGCCGGGTCGGCGACCTCGTCGATGCCGCCCGGATTGACGAGGGTGATGCGGACCTTGGAGGCGCGCAGAAATTGGGAATCGAACAAGGTCCAGTAGTTCGCCTCGCCGCCCAGATCGATGATGTTCACCGATCCCTTCTCGGCGTGGATCCGGGTGATGAGATCGACGATCCGCTTGGCGCGGGCGCGGCGAAAGCGCGACACCAGCGAGTTGGGATCGGTGTTGTCCTGGAGGGCGTGGATCAGGTTCATGCGACCTTGATACAGGCCGGGTTTTGCCGTCCGGCTAAGGGGCAGGGTTAGCGGGCGGGTAACCTAACTGGGTCCGGTCGCCGTGTGCGGCGACTCGGGCTCGGCGAAGCGGGCCGTGAGCGACAGGCCGCAGGCGAGGATCAGGCAGGCGGCCGCCGCGGCGGCGAGCGCGCCCTTGGCCTTGGGCGCAAGGGGGGTGAGGAACAGCAGGACCAGCACCGTCATCAGGGCCAGGACGCCGGGCAGGTCCATGCCGACACCGAGGAAGACCTGATGCGACAGGTTCAGGATCCAGGCGCCCCCTACGACCGTGGCCACGACGGCCGGGATCAGAGCGCGCGCGCTCTCCAGCCGGGCGCCGACGAGGGCGCAGGCCGCCGCCGCAACGGCCGCCAGAAGGCCCGGCCAAATCAGGATCAGGGCGGCTTCGGGCGCCGCGCCCTGGGCCGCGCAGCCGAGGACGAAGATCAGGGCGATGAGGCCCAGCCAGCCGCCCCAGACGGTCTTCGGCGCGCTCTGGGACCAGACCGACAGGGCGAAGGCGACGCCACCGGCGCCCAGGACCACAGGTTCAAACCCGCCCAGGATCAGGCTGACGGCGACGGCCGCGACGACGACGCCGGACAGGAGTTTCGGCCCCAGGGCTTTGCGTCCGGCCAGGAGAGCGAGGGCGACGGCGGACATGGCGAAACCGGTTCCGGCCT
The DNA here is from genome assembly GCF_027912535.1 of Brevundimonas sp. NIBR11. Taxonomy (NCBI): domain Bacteria; kingdom Pseudomonadati; phylum Pseudomonadota; class Alphaproteobacteria; order Caulobacterales; family Caulobacteraceae; genus Brevundimonas; species Brevundimonas sp. NIBR11. The sequence goes on from NZ_CP115465.1 coordinate 459,676, forward strand.
CCATCCACGGCAGGCGGCGCAGAAGCGTGTAGTAGGCGTCGGCGGACTCGGCTCGCGCCGTCAGGGGCCCTGCGAGGACGCGGACGCCGTGGGCGACGACGATGCCCATGGCGAGGACCCACAGGCCCGACAGCATGCCGCGTCCGACGTCGGCGGCGGTCAAGCGGGTTGCGTGGCGCGCACCCCAGGCCGCGAAGGCTCCCAGCGCGGCGGTGATGGCCAGAAGGGTCCAGCCGAGGTCCGGCGAATGGACGATGGTGAACAGGCCCAGATAGTCGCCGTAGACGACGTTTCGGCCCGCGACCGGCAGGGCGTCGGCGCGCAGCAGGGCGTCGGTCGCCTCCAGCGCCTGCGAGCCGATGTGCTGGACCGAACCCTGGTCGAGGTTGTCAGGCGTGGAGCTCGGGGCGTGGTACTGGGACGGACGGCCGATGAAGGCGAAATTGACTCCGCCGATGCCCCGGTTCTTGGGGATGGTGAAGTCGGTGCCGTTGGGCATGTTCTCGTAGACGAAGATCGACAGGGAACTTGAGGAGGCTCCGCCGTCGGCTTTGCGCGCGGCGCGGCTGAACAGGTTGATGGTCTCGGCATTGCCGCGTCCGGTCTCGAACATGAAGGCGCGGCCGCCACCGCCTCGCGCCTCCAGATTAACCACGGCGCCCACGCGGTCGCGCAAGGGATGTTCGGAGAAGAAGATGCGGGCGCCGTCGAGGTTCAGTTCCTCGGCGTCGGTCAGGAGGACGACGAGGCTGCGGTTGGTCGGGCCGCGCGCCTTGATCGCGCGCACGGCTTCCAGAACGGACGCCACGCCCGCGCCGTCATCGGCCGCGCCGGGCGAGCTCCAGGCGCTGTCGTAGTGGGCCATCATCAGGACGGCGGCGGCGTTCGGGTCGCGGCCGGGCAGGACGCCGACGATGTTGACCGCCTGATTGCCCGTCGCCGCCGGATCGCCGCCCCAGCGGGTCAGGCGGGTGATCGCCTCGGGCGACATCGCCCCGGCCTGAAGCGTGGGGTTGAGGCCCAGCTGGGCCATGCGACCGAAGAGATATTGCTGCACGCGGGCATGGTCGGCCGATCCGACGGCGTGGGGACGGGCGCCGATGGCGCGGACGTCCGACATGGCGCGGGCGGCGGAGAAGTCAACGGCTGGGCTTCCGGTCCCCTTGGGCGCGGGGACCTGAAGCGCCCAGACGCCGATCAGGAGGGCGACGGCCAGCGATCCGAGAAACAGAGCCCAACGCATCGACATCCCCTCCGACGTTCGCCCGACCATAGGGTCGCAAGCGGGGCCGTGTCGACCGGGATCAGGCGGCGCGGCTGAGGGCCGAGGGAGCTTTCACGAACAGGCCCTTGCGACCGCCGACGGGGCGGAAGGCCACGGTGTCGCCGTCGATCCGCTCGTCGGCGCCCAGGATCAGGACGCCGTCGTCGACCAGACGCTTTTCCAGGCCGTCGATGACCTGGCCGCGCTTGGCCGGGTCCATCTCAGAGAGGACGTTGCGGCACAGGATGACGTCGAACTGGACGGCGTCGGCCGGGGCGTCCAGCAGGTTGTGGCGAGCGAAGCGGACGGCGGACTTCAGCTCGGGTTTGGCGACCCAGGCGTCCTCAGCCGGATCGAACCAGTTCAGCATGGCCTGAGCCGAGAGGCCGCGCTGGATCTCGAAAGCTGTGTAGGAGCCGGCGCGCCCGCGATCGACTGCGCGCTGGGACAGGTCGGTGGCGACGATGTCGACATTGGCCCGTGTCTCCAGGGCGCGCATGGCCAGGGAATAGGGTTCCTGACCGTGGGAGCAGCCGGCGGACCAGATGCGCACCAGACCGTCGGGTCGGGCGCGGCCGATGGCGGGCAGGAGCTCGTTGGCGAAGGTGTCGAAGATGGCGCGGTCGCGGCGGAACCAGGTCTCGGGATTCAGCAGGGCTTCGATGACCGACCAGCCCAGGCTCGCGACCGGCTTGGCCCAGAGGCTGGCCAGCATGTCGTCGACACTGTCGAAGCCCTCGCGCCGGGCCACGGGCGCCAGCCGGTGCTCGGCCAGATGAATGCGATCGCGCCCCAGGCGGAAGCCGGCGCGCGAGACCATCAGGGCCTGCAGACGTTCGAAATCGTCCTGGATCATGATCGAGCTACGGAGCGGGTCATGGCTGGCTTCAGACCGCTCCGACTTCGCTGAATTTGGAATGCAGGATTTCGGAGTCGAACGGCTTCATGACGTAGTCGTCGGCGCCGGCGGACAGGGCCTCGGCGATCCGGTCGGGCGCCGTCTCGATGGTGCAGAACAGCACCTTGGGCTTGTCGCCGCCGGGGGTTGCCCGCAGGCGGCGCAGGAAGGTCAGGCCGTCCATGACCGGCATGTTCCAGTCCAGCAGGACCACGTCGGGCATCAGGCCCGTGCAGTAGGACAGGGCTTCCACGCCGTCGGCGGCCTCGTCGACCTCGAAGCCCAGACCTTCCACGATACGGCGTGCGACCTTCCGGATGATCCGGCTGTCGTCGACGATGAGGCAGGTGCGGACGTCCAACGCGAAGTTCTCCCAGCGGCCGGAATCACCCGCCGCTTCAACCGCCAATATCGCTTCCGGGCGGTTAACGAGGCGTTGGGATTCGGGATTAAGACGGCATGCGCACGGTCATCGACACCCGGCCCTCGACAGCCTCGACGGCCAGGGATCCGCCGTGCTGATCGGCCGTCAGCCACAGCCAGTAGGGCTGGATCCACTGGCCCGCGAGGCCTTCGCTCAGGCGCCGGCCGGAAAGGCCGGTCGCGGCCTCGGCCTTCAGCCGGGCGCGGGCGCCCTCGGCGATTCCGTCGATGACGATCTGTGCGCCCTCATGCCGCACGGCGACCGTGGCGGCCCCGCCCATCGGCAGGGCGCCGACGATCAGATAGGCGAGATTGACCAGAGCGCGGGCCTGGGGCTTGCCGAAGTCTCCCGCGTCGAGCTTCCAGCCGAGCGTCGCGCGGCCTCCGGCCACGACGTTGTCGACGAGCTCGGTCAGTTCGGCGCCGGTGAATCGTTCGGCCGTGGTGGCGGCTCCGAAGGCGACGCGGCAGAACTGGACCAGGGCGACCATCTTCTTGGCGCTGTCGGCGATCAGGCTCATGGCGTCGTCGCGCATGTCCTGGGCCGTGGGATCGTTCAGCAGGTCCAGGCCCGAAATGATCGCACCCGAGGGACTGATGAAGTCGTGGCACAGCTTGGCGGCGATCAGACTGGCCAGTTCCTGGCCGTCCACGGGCAGTTCTGACGGGGCGGAGACGGCGGCGTCGGTCATGCGGGGCTCGGGCTCTGCGCGGTTCGAAAGTCGGCGGCACCCTCGCGTGATTTGCCGGATCGCGAAACCGCGCCGGATAGTCTATCCCCCGGCATTCTTGCTTCGGCGTGATCTCGTCCGAAAACCGCCCACACTTTTCGGGATCACGCCCCAATGACCGACCGACTTTCCGCCGACCTCGCCTCGGGCGTGCTCCACGACCATCTCGCCGACATCGCCGAAGAGGCGGCGCGCGTGATCCTGCCTTACTGGCGCGCGGGAGGAGAGGTGTTCGCCAAAGCCGACGACAGCCCGGTCACCCTGGCCGACCGCGAGGCCGAGGCCCTGATCCTGTCGCGCCTCGCCGCCCTCTATCCCGAGGTTCAGGCCGTGGCCGAGGAACAATCGGAGGTCGAGGGCAAGCCCGAGAGCGCGGCAGACCGCTTCTGGTTGATCGACCCCCTCGATGGCACCAAGGGCTTCGTCCAGGGCAAGGAGAGCTTCACCGTCAACATCGCCCTGATCGAGGGCGACCGTCCGACCGTGGGCGTGGTCTCGGCGCCGGCGACCTCGGTGACCTGGCGGACGGGGCCGGAAGGCGGGGCCCAGATGCGGCGCTATGGCGACGCCTGGCGGACGATCCAGGTTCGGAACCGGCCGAACGAAGGCTTCGCCCTGTTGAGCCACAGCGTCACCGACGAGGAAGCCGCGCGTCTGGCGGCCCGCCACGGCTGCACGAAATGGCAGGGCACGGACTCGTCGCTGAAATTCTGCCTGATCGCCGAGGGGCGGTTCGACGCCTATCCGCGCACCGGCCCGACCATGGAGTGGGATACGGCGGCAGGGCAGGCCGTGCTGGAGGCTGCTGGCGGACGGGTGTTGAATGCCGAAGGACAGCCTCTGACCTACGGCAAGCCCGACTTCCTCAACGGCGCCTTCGTGGCGATGGGCGGCTAGGCCCGGACGGGCAGGCCCATCATGAGGGCCTTGGCGCGATCCGCCAGCATAGGAACGCCGTGATCGCGGGCGGCCTCGGCGGCTTCGGCGAGGACAAAGGCGGCCTGACCGGCGTCGGAGCCCATCAGGTCGGCGCGGGCGATCATCAGGCGGGCCATGGCGATCTGGTCGACGGCCCAGTCCAGGGCGGACGGCGCGCCTTCGCGCTCGGCCAGACGGCGACGGACGCGGGTTTCGATCCGGGTCAGGTCGGTCAGGTCGCCCTGGGCGGCGGCCGTCTCGATCTCACGCGCGACCAGCAGGTCCAAGGCCAGGGCCCCGAGGATCGTGCCCTGGCCGGTGGTGAGGGCGACCGACTGGCGGATCGGCTCGATGGGCGCGGTCGCGTCGATGGAGCGGGCGATCTGGATGGCGACCCAGTCCAGCGGGCTGTGATCCATGAAGAACTGGTCGGCGGCGGCGTCGAACATGGCGTGGCCGGTCTGCATGGCCGCTTCGTCGCCCGCCATGGCCGCCAGCGCCGCGAGGCCGGCGCCGCAGAGGGCCAGCGCCCGGGCGCGGGTCATGGGGCGGGTGTCCGGCGACGACGCTTCCACGAGGGCGGTCAAGTCGCGTCCGGCCTGGTCCAGCAGGCGGGCGTCGCGCTGGATGATGCCGCCTTCCAGCGCCAGGGCGGCCGAGTCCAGACGAAGGTCATCGGCCTCCAGCGGATTGTGTTTCGTCAAGGCGTGCAGGGCCGCGTCCATCAGGGCGGCGGCGTCCTGGCGGTCCGACAGCTTCTCCGAGATTCTCGCCTGACGCGCCCGGATGCGCGCGTGGACGCCGGCGCAGGAGGCCAGCGTCGGCAGGCGTTTGGCGTTGACCTCACGGGCCAGTTCGGCGGCCTGTGTGACGGCGTCGCGGTCGCCGTAGAGGTCGAACTTCACGATCAGGGCCTGGGCGCCGGCCAGGAGGGCGCGGGCGCGGTCGTCGTCGGACTTCGCGGCCTTCAGGGCGTCCTCGGCGGTCGTCAGGGCGCGGGCGATGCTTTCGGGATGGCCGCTGCGACGCGCATGCTCGCGCCACAGGATGGAGGCTCGGCGCCAGGTCTGGGACGGCTGGGAGCAGGAGACCCGGCCGCCGTCGGTCGTCAGCGTCCTGGCCTCGCGCGCCAGGAGGTCGACGCCGATCAGCTCCAGCCAGCCGAGGTCGTCGCTCTCGCGCGCCTGAACGAACAGTCGCCTCAGATCCTTGCCGAACTCGAACATCGCCACGTCAAATCTCCGCGCGTCCCGCATCGGGACCGTCTCAAGCCTTCGGTCCCTTGTCTAGCAAACCCGACGCCGCCGGCTGGTTCCGCCGTTGCAGCCGAGGGGTCGGGCGCCTAACTGGTCTCGACCGCAACACCAGGTGTTCCACATGACGAAGCTTTTCGACCCCATCGATCTCGGAGCGATCCATCTGAAGAACCGGATCGCCATGGCTCCTTTGACGCGAAGCAGGGCCATCGAAGGGGAAGTTCCCAATCCGCTGGCGGTCGAATACTACGCCCAGCGCGCCTCGACCGGCCTGATCATCTCCGAGGCCACGCAGATCAGTCGCTCGGGTCAGGGCTATCCGAACACCCCCGGCATCTTCACCGCTGAACAGGTCGCCGGCTGGAAGCCGATCACCGACGCGGTCCACGCCAAGGGCGGCAAGATGGTCGCCCAGCTGTGGCACGTGGGCCGGGTGTCGCTGTCCGACTATCAGCCGGACGGACTGCCGGGCTTCGCGCCGTCCGCCATCGCCATCGCGAGCGGTCAGGGCATGCGCCCGGACTTCTCGATGACCGACTTCGAGACCCCGCGGGCCCTTACGGTCGAGCAGATCGAGGCGATCGTCGGCGACTATGTCCACGCGGCGAAGAACGCGATCGAGGCGGGGTTTGACGGCGTCGAGATCCATGCCGCCAACGGCTATCTGATCGACCAATTCCTGAAGGACGGCGCGAACAAGCGCGAGGACCAGTACGGCGGCTCGGTCGAGAACCGCGCGCGTTTCATGCTGGAAGTGACGACCGCCGTGGTGGACGCGATCGGGGCGGACCGCACCGGCATTCGCCTGTCGCCGTCGAACGGAGCGAACGGGACGCTCGACAGCGATCCGGCCTCCATCTTCCTGTATGCCGCCGCCGCCCTTAAGCCGTTCGGCTTGGCCTATCTGCACCTGATCGAGGGCGAAGAAGGTACGCCCATGTCGATCAAGAACGGCGCCCCGCAGCTGGCCAAACAGATGCGCGAGGCCTTCGGCGGGCCGGTGATGCTGAACGGCGGCCTGACGCGCGAACTGGCCGAAAAGGCGCTCGCCGAGGGCCGCGCCGATCTGGTCAGCTCCGGCGTGCCGGTCCTCTCAAATCCGGACCTGGTCGAGCGCTGGAAAAAGAACGCGCCGCTCAACGCACCCGACAAGGCGACCTTCTACGGCGGCGGCGCCAAGGGCTACACCGACTACCCGTTCCTGGAAACGGCCGAAGCCTGACTTGACGCGACAGCCGGTTCGGCGTGTTCAGACGCCGGACCGGACCGTCCGCGTTCAGGAGCCGAAACGGGCGTTCTCGGGGACGTCTTCGAGCCGGCAGAAGTTCCACAGGTCGTCTTCGGCCGTATCGACGTCGTCGCCAAGGCGGGCCTGACGCTTGATGACGTCCGTGCCGAGCACCTCATAGGTGACATTGTAGGCGCCCGCGTCACCGCCGCGCTCGGTGCGGCAGCGCTGTTCTTCCTTCCAGCTGTTCGGCCCGGTCTGGAGAAACTGGCCCGGTTCGCACCCGCCGAAGTCGATGGTGAAGCTGGTCGGGGTCAGCCAGGCCAGATCGCCCTCGCCCGGCCAGACCTGATCGCATTCCTTCTCGCCACGGACGTAGTAGCCGAGCGTCATCGGGATGGGCGGGGGCTCTGTCTCGCCGGCGGCCAGGGTCACTCCGGCGGGTTCAGCGTCTTCGGCGTCCGCGTCGTCGGCCGTGGAGGCGAGTAGATCCTCCAGGGCGCGGTCGCCGCTCGATGCCTGCGATCGCGTGGGCGCGGAAGGGCGCGCGCGCGTCGCCTGCGGTCGTTCTGCGGCGGTCAGGGGCGGCTGGGCGTTCGGCCGTGTCGACAGAGTGGACTCCGCCGGCGCGCCATTCAGCGCCCGGGTTGCGGCGGAACCGCTGGTCTGGGCCAGCGTGGCCCCCGCCGCCAGCAGGAGGCTGCCCGTCAGGGCCGTTCCGAGAATCTTCGCACGCAGGGTCATGTCGTCTTTCCAGCAGGCCGGGACGACAAAACGATGGCGGAGGCGTGAGGTTCAGCCCCGTTCCTTCGTCTTGGTGAAGGCGACCTTCGGGAAGCGCTCCATGACGTAGCCGGTCTCCCAGCTGGACTTGGCCAGGAAGACCGGGGCCTGGTCGATGTCGCGGGCCATCTGGCCGCGGTATTTGGACATGAAGTCCTCGACGTCGGCCTTCTCACCGTCGATCCAGCGCGCCTCGGCATAGGGGCTGTGTTCGAAGATGACTTCGAGGCCGTATTCTTCGCCCAGACGGTCGGCCATGACCTCGAACTGAAGCTGGCCCACGGCGCCGACGATGAAGTCCGCCCCGATTTCCGGGCGGAACAGCTGGGTGACGCCTTCCTCGGCCAGGCCGTCCAGCGCCTTCTTCAGGTGCTTGGCCTTGAGCGGATCCTTGACCCGTACGCGCTGGAGGATTTCGGGAGCGAAGTTCGGCAGGCCGGCGAAGCGGATCATCCCGCTTTCCGAGAGGCTGTCGCCGACGCGCAGGACGCCGTGGTTCGGGATGCCGATAACGTCGCCGGCGAAGGCGTCGTCCGCCAGTTCGCGGTCCGAGGCGAAGAACATGATGGGGGCGTTCACCGACAGCTGCTTGCCGGTGTTCTGGACCTTCAGCTTCATGCCGCGCTTGAAGCTGCCGGACGCCATACGGAACATGGCGATGCGGTCGCGGTGGTTGGGGTCCATGTTGGCCTGGACCTTGAAGACGAAGCCGGTGACCTCGTTGGACCCCGGCTGGACCGTCAGTTCGACGGGAGCGGGGGCGTTGCGGGTCTCGGGCGGAGCCTCCTTGCGCGCCGGCATGACCTTGGGCGGAGGGGCCCATTCGCCGATGGCGGCCAGCAGTTCGTCGATGCCGAAGTGGCGGAGCGCCGAACCCCACAGAACCGGCGTCATGTGGCCTTCGAGGAAGGACTGGCGGTCGAAGGTCGGATAGCCCGCCTCGACCAGTTCCTGAGCGTCGATCATCGCCTGATGCTCGCCCTCTTCGAAATATTCGGCGGCCTCCGACAGCGGGAGGGCGGCGGGATGGGCGACCTCGTCCTTCGAACCGGCCGGCTTCTTGGCGTAGGGCTGGAAGCGGCCGGTCCCCATCTCGACCATGCCGCGCAGACGGTTGCCGCTTTCGGCCGGCCACCAGATGGGGGCGGGGTCGAGCTGAAGCCGTGACGCGATCTCGTCCAGCAGGGCCATCGGGTCCTGGGCTTCGCGGTCCAGCTTGTTGATGAAGGTGATGATCGGGATGTCGCGCAGGCGGCAGACCTCGAACAGCTTCAGCGTCTGCGGCTCGATACCCTTGGCGGCGTCCAGCACCATGATGGCGCAGTCGGCGGCAGTGAGGGTGCGATAGGTGTCTTCCGAGAAGTCCTCGTGGCCCGGCGTATCGAGCAGGTTGAACATCTTGCCGTCGTGCTCGAACGTCATGACCGAGGCGGAGACGGAAATGCCGCGCTCCTTCTCAATCTTCATCCAGTCGGACTGGGTGCGCCGGTTCTCGCCGCGCGCCCGCACCGCGCCGGCCGCCCGGATGGCCCCGCCGGACAGCAGGATATGCTCCGTCAGCGTCGTCTTGCCGGCGTCGGGGTGGGCGATGATGGCGAAGGTCCGGCGGCGACCGGCCTCCTGTTCGAGGGTGAGTTTCGACATGCGGCGGGGGAGGTAGCGCGCGGGGCCGCCAAAGTCACGCGAGGCGGGCGCCAAGCCGTTCTCGAAGGACTGTCGAGAAAGGCCGCAAAATCCCCTCGCCAAACAGGGTCTTTAGAGTCATGCTCCCGTTGTGAGACGTTCCGGACGTGAGCCGGGGCGCCGCAGGGAAGAAGGAAACGGCCATGGCTCTGCTGGATTCGGCCCACCACATTTCAAGCGTTCGCGCGCCGTCGAAACGGTTCACGGAACGCGAGTTTCATCCCGCCGTCTGCCTGCTGACCGGCTTCGGCGTGATCTTCGGCGCCGCCGGCCTGGTGCACTTGGTCTTCAACGTCCTGATGTAACGGGCGCCGCGACGGCGAGGATCACCCGCCGCCGCCTGCGTCTTCTCCGGGCGCTTCTTCGGGCGGAGCCTCGCCGGCGGCCTCGACCGACAAGCCGGCGTCGGCGCGCGCCTGGGCTAGGAGCACCCGCGCCTGGGTCCGCGTCGCATTGGCGTGAGGGCTGTTCGCCACCGGGCTCAGCATCCGCACTGCTTCCAGATCGCGATCTCGCGCCATCAGCGCGCGGGCGTAGCGCATTCGCACATCGAAGGACTGGGGCGCCAGTTCGTTGGCGACCTGAAGCGTCGTCAGGTCGTTGGGCGAGGGATAGCCCTCGGCGTTCACGCGCGACCGGTCCAGGGCGACATAGGTCTGGAAATCCAGAGGGTCGAGATCGAGCGAACGCGCCAGATAGCCGCGCGCCTGACGGACCTGGGCGGGAGCCGCCTCGCCGTTCGACATGGACTGGTCCAGCAGGATCTCGCCCGCCAGCCTCAGCGCCCGGGCGTCGGTCGATCCATCCGAGAGCAGGGGCGCCAGGGTGGCGACGGCGGCGTCGTCGTCGCCCGACAGCCGCTGCGCGCGCGCCCTGACCTTGAGGCTGGCGGGATCGGTCGGATTGACGGCGGCGCCGGCCAGGGCGTCGCGGATCAGATCGGCGCGTTCTTCGGCGTATTCGGCGCGCGCTTCAGCGGTCCGAGCCTCGTAGGCGGCGTCGGTTTCGCCGTCGAGCCGGGTCGGGGTGATCTCGCGCTCGGTCGGATCCATGCGGTCCAGCCGCAGGTCGAGCCAGGCCAGACGGCCTTCGTCCGGCGTCATCGCCGTGACGGCGACCGCCGGGTTCGGCACATCGATCTGGGGCGTCAGATAGATCATCGTCCCCAAGACATAGCTGCGGATCTCGGCCTGAAGCTGCTCGGCCGTCATGCCCACCGTGCCGGGCAGGGCATCGACCGGATCGGCGCCCTCGGAGACCGCATTCAGATAGACGCCCAGCTTGCGACGCCGCTCGGGGTCGCTGAGGAAATAGTGGGCCATGGCCCAGGACAGGGCGTAGTAGTCCGCACCCCGGTAGCGCCCCCGGGAGTCGATGCGCCAGCGCAGCACGTCAGAAAGCGGCGGCCAGGTGTAGTAGGAGCCGTTCAGCGACCGCATGCGGCCTTCATTAATGCGACCGATCTGGAACCGGCCGTTCCGGATCTGGACGGTGGCGTAGTATTCGGCGAACCCCTCCACGAACCAGGCGGGATAGGCGTTCGACGCCATCTGGAACATGAAGTGGTGACCGTACTCGTGGAAGATCACGTCGTCCGCCATCGCGCTTTCGGTGTTGGCGACCGCATGAATGCGGCCCCCCGTCGGCGAATAGAAACCGCCGATGGTCGGGCTGATGCCCGGCGAGGCGCGGCGCATGTCGTCCTGACCGCCGGCCAGGAAGATCTCCAGCTTGGGGATCTCGTGGTCGATGCGGATCGGATAGTAGACGCGCAGCAGGGCGTCGAACCGCTCCACCTTCTGGGCGTAGCTGGTGATCGCCCCGCGCGAGGTGTCGCCGTAGATGATGAAGTGATCGGTCTCGGCCCGCAGCCATTCGGCATGAGCCGACCCCGCGCCGAGCATAAGCGCCGCGACGGCGCAGACCGTCCGCATCAGTGAAGACCGTTTCATATCGACCCCGCAAACAACCACCCGCCGAGAGGATGGGCGAAAGGAAGAGGCGGTGTAAAGCGCTGCCGTCGAAGTGCACGGAGACGCGACGATCTCTCGCGATCGGACGACCGGTGGTTGACTTGCCGCCTGTATGGCGTCTCGTGGTTTTCTGGCTTCGAAGGGAAACGGATGCTGCTCGCCGCCATGATCGCCCTCGCCCTGTCGGGGCAGGACGCGCCGCCCCCGCCCGCGCAGAACGAAGGTTCGGTCCAGCTGCCGACGGTTGAGGTGCAGGGCGCTCTTGCGGGTATGAACCTTGAGACCCGGATCGACGACTTCGTCGGGTCTGTCGCCGCGCCCATCTCCGAATACGGCTACGGCCCGGCGCGCTGGCATCGGGATGTCTGCGTCGGCGCGATCAACTTCCAGCCGGCGGCCGCCCGGGCCATCGTCGATCGGGTGTCGTCAGTGGCCGTCGATCTGGGCCTGAGGTCCGAGGACCCCGGCTGCGATCCGCAGGTGCTGATCGTAGCCACCAACGACGGGCCGGGCACGGCGACGGGGCTGGTCGAGCGCAGACGGCGGTTCTTCGTCCTGGGCGGCGAGGGCATGGACCTGGGTCGGGCGGCGCTGGCACGGTTCCAGTCGAACGACCACCCGGTGCGGTGGTGGCATGTCAGCCTGCCAGTGGACGCCGACACAGGCGGCCGCATCGTCCGTCTGCCCGGCGACAGCGATGGGGCGATCAATCCGATCGATCCGTTTTCGGCTGTCATCATAGTCGACAAGTTCATCGCCTCGCGCATCTACAGCGAGCGCAGGGACAATCTGATCCGGGCGGTGATCATCGTGGATACGACGCGTCTAGGTGAGGCGACCTTCGCCCAACTGGCGGACTACGTCGCCATGATCGCCATGGCCCAGATCGACCCCGAGGTGGACGTTCGCGGCCACGACAGCGTGTTGAATCTGTTCCGGAACCCGGCCGGCGTGCAGGGGCTGACCGACTGGGACATGGCCTATCTCAAGGGTCTGTACAAAGCCCGGCTCGACACGGTCTCGACAGTCAGCCGGATGGGCGCGGTCGAAGCCGAGATGGAGGCCATCGAGCGCCGCCGGCAGGCGGAATAGGCTTGGAGGCTCAGGCGGCCAGGCGGCCCCAGACGGCGCGGTCGGCGGCGACAGCGTCCAGCTTGCCCTTGCGGCCGCGCATCGAGAGCTGGTCCAGTACGGCGGCGGGCAGGGCGCAGAACTGGGGTTCGACCAGGGCCGGGTCGCAGTCGGTCTCGGGCGCGGCGAACAAGGCGGCGTTCACTTCAGGGCTGCGGTCGTGGATCAACCAGGCCAGACGGCGCGCGCGCTCGGGATCGTTCCGGTGCAGCATCGGGTCCTCGGCGAACAGCTCGCAGCCCAGCTCCATCAGATAGTCGAAGCCGAGCTTCTCGAACCGGCGCGCATCCGCCGACGTGACCGGAGAGGCCTCGTTCAGGTCGAAGACGACGTCGTTCATGAGAAACAGCATACGGGGCACTCGCCTGACGCCGACGCTTCTCGCCGACGTCGTGACCCTAGGCCAAGGGGTTTTCGGTTCCGTTCCCGAACGTCGTTAAGGATTTGCGACCGGGTGCAAGGGACCGCAGCAAGTCCTTAATCGGCGACCTTCTCGACGATGAAATGCCGCCCCTGACGATCCTCGACCTCCACGACCCAGAGGTCGGGATCGTAGTTCCGCTGACGCTCGATGTAGGCGTCGAGTTCGCCCTCCGTCCCGGTCGCGGGCTGGATCCAGAGACGCTCGCCGTCGGGGCCGAAGGCTTCGCTGTAGACCCGCGCCGTGCGGTCTGACGTGTTGTAGGCCTTCACGATCACGGTCCCGGCGCGCGCGTCTCCCTTGCGCACGACCGTCGCATTGGCCCCTTCGATCTGGGCGCGGCGGATCAGGGCGCCCACCCACAGGTCTGAGTTCAGAAGCAAATCGGTAACCTTGCCTGGAAACGGGACCGGAACGACACGGCGCTACGGTGGCCGCATGACCCTAGGCCTTTTCGCCCGCACCGCCAGAGTTGTCGCCGCCGCCGTCATGATCGCGGCGACGCCCATGGCCGCCTTCGCCGACGGGACGGGGACCTATTATGACCGGACCTTCGTCCTGGCCGCGCATCAGAAATGCAACCTGTTCCGCGCGCCGGTCGCCGGGGCCTTGTCAGCCGCCGCCTTGCAGTCGCGGGGCGCAGCCCTGCGCGCCGGGACGCCCGAGACGACGCTTCAGGCCACGGCCGCCCGGGCTCAGGCCCGCGCGCGCCAGATCTCCTGCGCCAATCCCGAGCTGGCGGTGGTGCGCGACCGGGTCTCCGACGCCTTCGCCGGCTGGCAGCGAATCCCGCGCATGGATTTCAACGGCGACCGTTCGAAATGGACCGCCGACCGTGTGCGCCGTGAGGCCGCGACCTGGCGTCTGGTCCAGACGTCGGTGACCGGAGCCTCGCCCGTGCGCTTCGGCCTGAGCGCCACTGCGCCGGGAACGGGCAATGTGTTCGGCGGCGAGATGCTGACCGCCGTCGTCTCCTTCGTCGGTCGCCCGCGTCCCTATGCGGCGCGGATCGTCATGCGCGACCCGGCCCTGGCCGCCCGTCCGTGGATGACCCCCTCCGGCCGCGCCGTCCTGCCGCCCGAGACCGGGCGCCAGACGGTCTGGTCGGCCGGAACCGCGCCCGCGCCGGCCAGCCTTCTGGCCACCGGCCGGACCCAGGGCGAGACCTGGACCTTCCCCACGACGGGCGGCGACCGCCTGTCGCGCCTCGACCCGCGCGAGCCCTTCCTGATCGAATTTCTGTTCCGCGACGGCAGCGTGGCGACGGCGACCTTCGAGGCGGGCGACTTCGCGGCCGGGCGGGCGTTCGTCGCCATGGGGACTGTCTGACAGGGCGTCAGCTCTACCGACGGCCCTGCGTCCCTTTCCTTTCGCTGGACTTGCGTCCGCCAACCACAATCGGTCAGTGATCTTATGCGCCGCGTCGGCGCAGATGCTGTGGGGCGATCGATTTGGCTGCCAACTATATCGTCGTGCGGCGGAGCCCTCATTGGCCGACCTTCGACCTGGCGGACAGCCGGCCATTCTGTGAAGCCAATGGCCTGCCGGCAGGCCTGATCGTCGATTTCGCTCGACGCTGGGACGCCGTCAGTCGGCTCGACTTTCTGTCCTTCCGGCAGGCGATGAAGACAATCGCCCATCAGACGCTTGTCGCGACGGGGGCGAAGATCATCGACGCCCGGGACTTGGACGCGCAAGCGCTTGCCGATGACGATGCGCTGATCCCCATCGATGACGACGACTGGCTGCATCCCGATGTCTTCGAACGGACGCGTGAAGCGCAAGCCGCCGCTTCGGATGCCGAGGGTTGCCTCTGGGGATCGATCTTCGTCGGAAAGCTGTTCGGCGACACACCGAAACAGGGTAGGCTGACACCGTTCGTCTATCGACGCGAACTCGACGACATCGCCTACACCAACAACTATATGGTAACGGGTCATGCGTGGAAGACCCGGGGCGCGGCGGTGGTGTTCGACCACGGCCATGCGGAAGACGCCCTGCGCGACGGGCGATTGCCTCTCGCTCGATCGGACACCTATTCAAGCGCGGCGAACAAGCATCTGTGCGCGACCACCTGCGTATTCTACAACACCCGCACGCCGGGCTTCGTCGAAAGTCTGCCTGAGGCCATCTCCCGGACCATCGAAGCGGCGCAGGCGGCGGAACTGACGCCTGAAACAGGCTGGACGGCGCCGATGATCGGACAACTGTCCGACGTCATGAGACAGTGTCTGCCCTAGGGGATGCGAATCCGGAGCTCGGCCATGGTCAGCCTCCTGCGTTGAAGGGGATCACCTCCGCGCCGCCCTCGGGCAGGACCGGCCGTGCCGCAACCGCCACCGGCATCCGCACCGTCACGGCCGTACCTTCACCCAGCGTCGAGTCCAGGCTCATCCTGCCGCCGTGCAGTTCGGCAAGGGCCCGCACCAGGGACAGGCCCAGACCCGTGCCCTGGACCTTCTGCTCAACCGCGCCCGCCTGTTCGAACGGGCGGCCCAGACGCTTCAGGTCGCGGGCGGCGATGCCAACGCCGGTGTCGGACACGACCAGTTCCAGATACGGGCCGATGACCTCCAGCGTCAGGGTCACCGATCCGCCTGCAGGCGTGAATTTGATGGCGTTGGACAACAGGTTCAGCGTGATCTGCTTCAGCGCCCGCTTGTCGGCGTCGACGCTCAGCGGCTGGTCCGGAACCAGACTGTTCAGGAAGACGCCCTTGTCGCTGGCCGCCACGCGGACGAGCGCGACGGCGGCGGACACCCCCTCGCGGGCGTCGAACACCTCGCGCGACAGCTCATAGCGTTCGGCCTCGATCTTGGACACGTCCAGCACGTCGTTGATCAGGTCCAGCAGGTGGCCGCCCGCCTGATGGATGCTGTCGGCGTAGTCGGCGTATTTCTGGGGCAGGGGGCCGAAGATGCGCTGGCGCATGATGTCGGAGAAGCCGAGCACGGCGTTCAGCGGCGTGCGCAGTTCGTGGCTCATATTGGCGAGGAAGCGAGTCTTGCCGCTGTCGCGGGCCTCGGCCTCGGCGCGGGCGGCTTCGAGGCCGATCTCGGTGGCGAACTGGCGAGTGGCGTCGAAGGCCTGAGCGATGACGCGCGGGGTCCCGTCTCCGTCGTCCATGCGGCGGACGATGAGATTGACGCGGCGGTCCAGCGCCACGCGAGGGGCGAACTGGACCTGCCCCTCATGGCCCGCCAGAGCCCGGTCGATGGCTGCGAGGATGGCGGGGCGATCCGGCGCATGGACGGCGGCGATCAGGCCGGACTGGAACAGGGCGTCCGGCTCCAGCGCCGGCGGGGGCGCGCCATAGGCGGCCAGCACCCGTCCCGAAGGCTCCATCACCAGGGTCAGGCCCGGCGTCGCGGCGAGGATCGTCTCGACACGATGGGCCATGGCCTCGGCTGCGACCAGCCTGTTCTCGCGCAGCCGCCAGGCCAGTCGGACGGCCAGCAAGGCCGCCCCGGTGGCCAGGACGACCGACACCGAGGCCGGGATGGGCTGGCTGGGCGGGGGGCCGATCAACAGGGCCGAGACCTGTCCGCCCAGGGCGGCAATGCCCGATCCGACCGCGCCGGCCTGGGCCAGACGCACGCCGTGGCGGGGCCCGCCCAACGCCAGGGCGGCGACGAAGGGCATGACGACGGCGCCGACCAGAGGCCCCGCCAGCCCGCCTGACAGCATGGCCGCCGCCAGCGCGGCCAGGGTCCAGCCGACCAGCAGCAACGACCGCTCGCCTGTCCCGTCGCGCCGTAGCAGGACCAGACCGGCCGCTCCGGGCAGGACCATGGCCGCCACGCCGAAGATCGAGGAGGCGCTGAGGCCGCCCAAGGTCGCCCCTGCGATCGCCGACAGGGCGGTCGCCACGGCCCAGGCGGCGTGCCACGCCGTGAGGGCGGACAGACCTTCGGCCATCGTCGCGCGCGAGGGCGGCGGTGAGGCGTCCGGGGCAGGATCGACGTCAGGGTTCAAACAGGTGTCCGCGGCCAGGGCGACGGGTCCGGGAAGGTGACGCGCCGACCGGCGAGACTAGCCTCGCGCATGAGTCGTCTAAAGCCCGCTCCCGCGTGAGGCGACTCCCGGCCGTGGAGCGGCGGCGTGCGTCTGGGGATGGTCGGAGCGGTTGTCGTTAACCGGCGCGCGGCCTATCTGGCGGGCCATGAGCGACCCGGCCGACACCATCGACGCCACCCTGGACGAACTGGCCGACGATTTCGACGTGCTGGAGGACTGGGAACAGCGGATCGCCTACGTCATCGACCTAGGCAAGGACCTGGCGCCCCTGCCGGACGCCGATCGGATCGAGGCGAACAAGGTGCCCGGCTGTGCGGCCCAGGTCTGGCTGGCCTCGGACCGCGACGGGGATCGGCTGACGTTCCGAGCCGACAGCGACAGCGCCATCTCCAAGGGCAATGTGGCCTTGTTGCTGAAACTCTACTCGGGTCGCCCGGCGGCGCAAATCCTCGCCTTCGACGCCCGCGCTGCCCTGGATCGCCTCGGTCTGCCCCAGGCCCTGACGCGTCAGCGGGCCAACGGTCTGAACGCCATGGTGGGCCGGATCCGGCAGGAGGCGATGGCGGCGGGTTGAGGGTCACGAAGACCCGGTTTCGGGCGTCTCGAGTGGCTTTTCCGACGGTTCCGCATCAGCCGATCCCATAGTGGGCCGCCAGCATCCGTAACCCTGCCTTGAGGACAGTCTTGCCTTCGCGTCGCGCCGCGCCGGTGTGGCGCTCGGCAAGCTGAAGACTGGTCTCGCGCAGACAGACCTGTTCCAGCAGGGGGCGGTGACGCGGGTCGACGGCGGCCAGGGCGCGGGCGACGCGCCGGCCGGCCGCGAGGCTGCGGTCGCCGGGCTCCATTCGGGCCGATGAGCCGCCGCCGGTGCGGGGAAGGGCGTCCCAGCGCATCGTCAGCGAAGGACCGGCGCGGGCGATTTCCGCATCCGACCGCAGACGTTCGCCCGCCGCGAGTTCGGCGGGGCTCAGAAATGGACGGCCCTCGGCGTCCTTGCGACGCGCGAGCCAGGCCAGGGGGCTCTCGCCGAGATTGGCGCGGCGCAGGGTCACGAGGCCGTCGGCGTCCATGACGGCGCGTTCGCCCTCGATGCGACCGGGCGCGCCGGGCGTCGGAGACGGGGCCTCAGCGACGCGGGGCCGCTCGATCCAGCCGCCGCCCGGGCGAGCCTTCAAACCGGGATCGGCGACCAGGGCCAGAAACTCCGCCTCGCTGAGCCTCATCGTCGTCCGCGTGCGCCGGTCGCCGCCGACGCGCAAGGGATAGGTCCCGTCCGCCGCCGCGACATCGATCCATCCAGCCCGCGCGAGCAGGCCCCGCGCGCGCGCCACGGGCCCGCTCATGCGACCTCCGGCAGGTCGGTTGCGGGCGGCGTCTCGCACAGGGTGCGTATGGTGGCGGTCAGTTCATCCAGCAAGGCGTCCAGATGCGGTTCATCGCGCGCCTCCTCGATGCGGGCGCAGGCGGTCGCGATGGTCTGGCGATTGAAGCCGAAGGCGTGGCCGACCCGCTCCAGCGACCATCCCAGGGCGACGTAGCCGAGGTAGAGAGAGACGCGCCGCACGCGCACCGCCGGCTTCGACAGTCGGCCCTTGTGCTTGAGGGTCTCCATCGGCGTGCCGAGCCGCATGGCGGTGACCTGCATGACCAGATCGGCCCGGTCTCGATCCTCGGACGGCACGATGATGCGGTAGGGTGTCTTCAAGGCGTTCCTCCCATGCCAAGACGCGGACCCGCCAGGATAGGTCGGCAGGAAGGCATGCTAGGAATATGGTCCTGCTAGACGTCAGAATCGGTCATATCCCCAGTTGTGGCGGGGCCGTGCGGTTTCTAACCAGGGCGAGTCCGGCGGGATTGCATGAAACCCGTCGAAAAATTCGAATCGTTGACTCGCGCGCACTCGACGCGATTCGCAAATCACCCCAGATTCGCCTTCATGGGGTGGCGTTAATACTTCTTAAGGGTTCGGGAGGTTAACTCCGGAACAAGGTTACCCGGTCGTTTGCGGCGGGTCATATGGTCTAGCTTTTGCCTGGAGGGGCATGAATGCGCGTTCTGCTTATCGAAGACGATCACGCGACGGCGCAGAGCATCGAGCTGATGCTGAAGTCGGAAGGCTTCAACGTCTACACGACCGACCTGGGTGAAGAGGGCATCGATCTGGGCAAGATCTATGACTACGACCTCATTCTTCTGGACCTGAACCTGCCGGACATGAGCGGCCTGGAAGTCCTGCGCCAGCTGCGCGTCGGCAAGGTCAACACGCCGGTCATGATCCTGTCGGGCTCGACCGAGATCGAGACCAAGGTCAAGACCTTCGGCGGCGGCGCCGACGACTACATGACCAAGCCCTTCCACAAGGACGAACTGATCGCGCGCACCCACGCCGTGGTCCGTCGCTCCAAGGGTCACGCCCAGGCCATCATCCACACCGGCGAGATCGCGGTGAACCTGGACGGCAAGACGGTCGAGGTGAACGGTCACCGCGTCCACCTGACGGGGAAGGAATACCAGATGCTGGAGCTGCTCTCGCTCCGCAAGGGCACGACCCTGACCAAGGAAATGTTCCTGAACCATTTGTACGGCGGCATGGACGAGCCCGAGCTGAAGATCATCGACGTCTTCATCTGCAAGCTGCGCAAGAAGCTGGCCACGGCCGCCGGCGGCAAACACTACATCGAAACCGTCTGGGGCCGCGGCTACGTCCTGCGCGACCCGTCGGAAGGCGCGCAGACCGTCGCCGCCGCCTAAGCCTTCAGGGAAGAAACGACCAGAAGATCAACGCCCGCCGGGACAACCCGGCGGGCGTTTTCGTTGGCGCGCAGGATGGTCAGAAGCGGACGCGCGGAAGGTCAGCCATGGGTGGAAAGCGGACGTTGATCGCGTATCAATGACGAGAACCCCGAGGCTGAGACCATATGATGCGGCACCTCATTCAGCAGCCAAAGAGTGTAGCTGCCGACAGTATTTGGACGGCAGTCATGATCTGGAAGCTTGCCGCCATCCCGATGGTCCTTCTCGCGGTGGCATCCACCTTCTACGCGACGAACAAGCTTGAGCCCTTCATGCTGTTCGGCGGCTTCTACATCGCCAGCGGCTTTTTGGGTGCGGCGTGTTGCTGGCTTAAATCCGTTCCCGGTTGGCTGATCTACTGGTTTAGGACCCGGAGCCAATGATCGCGACGGAAGGTCCGCATTGGGTCGTAAGCGGACCTTTGCTCCAGATCCAAAGCAGAAACGCCTGCCGGGGAGGGCCGGCGGGCGTTTGGTCATCGGACGGTGTGAGGGGATCACGCCGCCAGAAGACATCCGTTCAGGTGCTGGGTCATGACCACGCTGCGCAGCAGTGAGATGGCGTAGTCGCAGTCGGCTTCACAGCTCGAGATGGCCAGGTCGATCTGGAGCTTGAGGCTGGGAAGGACCGTGGGGGAGGCCAGGGACCAGGCTTCGAACGAGCGGAACGGCACCGGGCGGCGGGCGACGATCTGGACGTTCTCGTGCCGGGGGTCGCCCTCGATCCGGGCCAGGGCTTCGTCGATGGCCTCGCCGTCGCCTTCCAGCACCTGGAAATAGCGCGCGCCCGAGACGGCGATGGCTCCGGTCAGGCCCGCCTCGCGGTTGCGCCGCTGCGCCCCGCCGAGAATGGCCAGCAGACCGCTCAGGGCTTCGTTCGCCGTTGCGGCCTCACTGCGGAAGGCCAGTTGTTGAAGGTCCTGGGTCATGCCGGCTCCATGCGAAAATCGCACGAGCAGCGATGCGCCGGCATGCTTGGCGACACCTTAATGAGGCCGTCCGACACGCGGGTGTTGAGACAAAAGTTATAGGGTTCGCGCCACGCGCGCACAGGCGGCCGGGTGTGCCGTCGCTCGCCAGTCACCGATATGGCGACGAAAAATCCGAGATCAAGAATTGCCAGCGGGCGACTTGTGCGCAGACTGCGGGGCCTTCGAACGGCACGGGAGGCGGCGATGAATACCGATCCGACATACGGCACGGTGGCGGCCGGGGGCGTGCCCCACACCCTCTATCACGGCACCCGCGCGGACCTGGGCGTCGGCGACCTGCTGCAGCCGGGATTTCAGTCGAACTACGGCGAGGGGCTGAAACTGTCGTGGATCTATTTCTCCGGCACGCTGGAGGCGGCGACCTGGGGCGCGGAACTGGCGCGCGGCGAGGGGTGTCAGCGCATCTTCATCGTCGAGCCGACCGGTGAGATCGAGGACGATCCCAACCTGACCAACGCCAAATTTCCCGGCAATCCGACCCTGTCCTATCGCTCGCGCGCGCCGCTGCGGATCGTCGGCGAGGTGACCGAATGGCAAGGGCATCCGCCGGAGCAGGTGCAGGCGATGAAGGACAATGTCGCCCGGCTGCTGGCCGAGGGCGCGCCGATCTACGACTAGACGCCCTCGCGGATGGCGTCGGAAACGGCCTGGAACATCGGGTTGGCGCGAGCCTGGGCGTTGAACAGCAGCGGGCTGTCCTTGCCGTCGTCGCGGGCGTCGCGCCTCAGCCAGCTGTCGGTGTCGCGCATCCCCCAGACGGTGAAGGCGAACCGTTGGGCGGGCGGCAGGTCCATGAAGGCTTCGGTCAGTTCGGCGACGCGGGCGGTCTGCTGTTCGATCTTCTGGCGCTGGGAGCGGGTGTCGATCCGGCCCTCTGAGCGCAGGGAGGCGTCGAGCTCCGAGACATGGATCGGCAGGCCGAACTGAGCGGCCTCGCGGAAGAAGGCGGCGGTCTGGCCGGCGGGGATTTCGATGTCGAGGTGGGACTGGGTGCCGATGCCCCCGATGGGAACGCCCGCCTTCAGCATCCGCTCGACGAGCCGGAGGAAGGTCGCCCCCTTGGTCGGCAGGTTCTCGAGATTGTAGTCGTTGAGGAACAGGACCGCGTCCGGATCGGCCAGCTTCGCCTGTTCGAAAGCGCGAGCGATATAGCCGTCCTGGCCGAGGGCTTCCGACCACAGACAGGTGCGCAGGCCGGCGCCATTCTCGGCCACCGCCTCGTTGACGACGTCCCAGCCGGTGGCGCGGCCACGGTATCTCTGGGCGACGGTCTGGATGTAGCGGTCGTATTCGGTCCGGAACCGCTCGCCGCTGAGGGAGCGGAAATAGGCGCTGTCCTGCGAGTACCAGATCAGGGTCGTGCCAAAGAGACGCAGGCCGTGGGTGGTGCAGAAGTCGGCGATCCGGTCGGGCGCGTCCCAGCGGTACTCGCCGGTCTCCGACAGGATGTACTCCATCTTCATCTCCCACTCGGGCGTCAGCTGGGAGCAGTGGGTCAGGCACAGATCGACCCAGGCCGGGTCCTGGAACTGGCCGGTCATGGCGCAGGTCCCGATGGGGAAGGGGGCGATCGACTTCAGCGGGGTCGCCGCGATGGCCGGGGCGGCGGCGGTGTTTCCGCAGGCCGCGAGCGCGAGCGACGAGGCGAGGACGGTGCGGCGATCGATCATGCCGCGCGCCGGATCAGGCGCTGCGACGACGCAGACCCATCTCGTCGAACGCCGCCGTCTCGCGCTTGCCGGCGGCGATCAGGGCGTTCAGGCGGGTGGTTTCGGCGACGTGTTCGAACTTCTTCAGCTCGGAATAGGCGTCGGTCAGGGCGTCGCGGGCGCCGGTTTCCTCGGCGTCGAGGACGGTCAGGTCGCTTTCGGCCGCGCCCTTGCGAGCCTTCCAGCCGTTCATATAGGCCTGAAGCAGAAGCCCGGCCTCGGCGTCGGCGCGGGCGCGCTCGCGCTCGACCTCGACCTCGGCGTCCAGAACCGCCAGACGCATTTCGGCCGAAGCCCTGCGCGACGAAATCTCAGCCAGGCGCTTCTGCAGCGTCTCGACCTCGTAGTTGGAGATGCGGATCAGCGAATGGGCCCAGGCGGTCATGCGGCTATACTCCAACGGGTAGGGGTCACTGAGCGACCATGCCCTGGTTCAGAATTGCCTCCAGGCGGGTAAAGGAATCGGAAAGACGCGTGGCGTCGTCCTTGTCCTGGCCCAGGAAGGCTTCCAGTTGCGGGTTCAGGGCGATCGCCCGGTCGGTGATTGGATCGGCGCCCGCGCGATAGGCGCCGATCTTGATCAGCTCTTCCATTGAGGCGTAGGCGGAGAGGCACTGGCGGGCGCGCTTGTTCAGCTCGCGCTCGGGCGGGGTCTGGCAGCCCGGCATGGTCCGGCTGACGGATTTCAGGACGTCGATGGCGGGGAAGCGGCCGCGCTCGGCGATCTTGCGGTCCATGACGATGTGGCCGTCCAGAATACCGCGTACGGCGTCGGCGATGGGCTCGTCATGGTCGCCGCCGTCCACCAGCACGGTGAACAGGGCGGTGATGGGCCCGGCCGTCGTGCCGTCGGCCCGCACCGGGCCGGGCCCGGCGCGCTCCAGAAGCTTCGGCAGCTCGGTGAAGACGGTGGGGGTGTATCCCTTGGTCGTCGGGGGTTCGCCGGCGGCCAGGCCGATCTCGCGCTGGGCCATGGCGAAGCGGGTGACCGAGTCCATCAGGCACAGGACTTCCAGGTCCTGGTCGCGGAAATATTCGGCGATGGCCAGGGTCATGTAGGCGGACTGACGCCGCTTCAGGGCCGGCTCGTCGGAGGTGGCGACCACGACGACGGCCCGGCGCAGGCCTTCTTCGCCCAGGGTTTCCTCGATGAACTCGCGGACCTCCCGGCCCCGTTCGCCGATCAGGCCGACCACGACGACGTCGCAGGTCGCCTGTTTGGCCAGCATGGACAGCAGCACCGACTTGCCGACGCCCGAGCCGGCGAAGATGCCCAGACGCTGGCCCCGGCAGGTGGTGGTGAAGACGTCCATCGAGCGGACGCCGAGATCCAGCCGTTCTCCGACGCGGCCGCGCGAATGGGCGGGGGGCGGCGAGGCGCGCAGCGTATAGGGGGCAGGCCCCTGCGGCAGGGGACCTTTGCCGTCGATGGGATTGCCGAAGGCGTCGATGATCCGGCCGAGCCAGGCGGTCGTCGGGCGTACGCTGGCCTGTTCGCCGATGATGTGGATGTCGGCGCCGGGGGCCACGCCTTCGACCGGGCCGAAGGGCATCAGCAGCGCCTTGGAATCCCGGAAGCCGACGACCTCGGCGGGCAGGGGAATCTGCCCTCGACGACCGATCTCGGCCCGGGCGCCGACGGCGAGGCGTGACAGGCCGCCACGGGCCTCGATCAGCAGGCCGCTGACGCCCGCCACCTTGCCGGTGACGACCAACGGATCGATCGCTTCGACGGCGGCGACGAGGTTGCGCAAACGAGGGACCTGAGGGCGGAAACGGAGACGTTAACCTCTGGTCCAACGTGGTTAACGCGGGATGAAGCCGGGCCTAGTTGGCTGTGGGAACCGGGGCGGCCTCTTCCTTGCCGGTCGTCAGGATGGCGCCGACCGAGGCGGCGACGATGCAGCCGATGGCCAGCCACTGCTGGCCGGTCAGCAGCTCGTGCAGGAAGAGCATCCCGGCCACGGCGCCGATGGCGGGCTCGCCGCTGAGGAGGACGCCGAAGGTGCGCTTGGGCATGCCGCGCATGGCGACCATGTCCAGCGAATAGGGCAGGGCGCTGGAACAGATAGCCACGACCACGGCCAGGATAAGGACGGACGGGGCGAACAGGCCGGCTCCGGCGGCCCCGACGCCGAAGGGCAGGATGACAAGGGCCGCCACGCTCATCCCCATGGCGACCGAAGGCCCTGACGGGATGTGCGACAGCCGCTTGCCGAACACGATGTAAAGGGCCCAGCAGACCGCCGCGACCAAGGCGAAGCCGACGCCGACGGGATCCAGAGATCCGGCGCCGCCGCTCAGCGGCAAGAGCAGCAACAGACCCACGGCCGCGCATCCGATCCAGACGAAATGGATCAACCGCCGCGCATGGATCAGGGCCAGGGTCAGGGGCCCGGTGAACTCGATGGCCAGGGCCAGACCCAGCGGAACGGTCCGCAGCGACATGTAGAAGCTCAGGTTCATCAGCCCGAGCACCAGACCAAAGGCGAGCACCCGCTTGATGTCTTCACGCCCCAGCCGCAGCCGCCAGGGCCGGAAGACGGCCAGAAGCATCAGGGCGGCGAGACCCACCCGAAGGGCGGCGGTCCCTTCGGCGCCGACCATGGGAAACATCTGCTTGGCGAACGAGGTGCCGAAGGCGAGCGACAGCATGGCGCCAAGAAGCGCCGCATAGGGCGCGGCGGACGCGAGGCGCGGGGAGTTTAGGGTTTGGCGGAGGGCGATCATCGACATGCCGCAACGATAGACGGAACGCGATTGCGCTTCCCGGCGATTTCAGGCTCCAGTGCACCTGAAATCGTCTTTCAAGGCTTCGATATGACGGAATTCGCCACCCTTGATGCCTTCGACCATAAGCTTCTCGACCGCGTCCGCCGCAACAACCTCGAACCTGCGCGGGTCACGGCCGAGGCGGTCGGCCTGTCGGAGTCCGCCGTGCTGCGCCGGCTCCGTCGTCTGCGCGCCGAAAGGGTCATCGTCGCCGATGTCGCCGTGGTCGATCCGGCCAGGGTGGAGCCGCGCATCGTCCTGCATGTGCTGGTCGAAATGAACACTCAGGACCGAAAGGTCATGACGGCGTTTCAAGCCGCTATGTGCGCCAGCCCCGAGGTGCAGGGCTGCTGGGATGTCACCGGAGAGACCGACTATCTGCTGACCGTCGCGGTGCGCTCGATGGCGGAATACGAGACTTTTGGCATCCGCGAACTGGTCCCTGAGCGCGGCGTGCGCGCCTTCAAGAGCATGATCGTGATCCGCGAGGTCGTGGGCGTCGATCCCGCGCGGGCGATGATCCGTCTTTAGGCCTCGATCATGTCGTGGACCTTTGCGGCCAGGTCGCCCATGACGAAGGGCTTGGTCAGCACCTCCATGCCAGGGGCGAGAAGGCCATTGCCGACCGCCGCGTTCTCCGCGTAGCCGGTGATGAACAGCACCTTCAGGTCTGGCCGGGACAGGCGCGCCGCGTCCGCCACCTGGCGCCCGTTCATTCCGCCCGGCAGGCCCACGTCCGAGATCAACAGGTCGATGCGCCGATCCGTACGCAGGATTTCAAGCCCCGACGGCCCGTCCGGCGCCTCGATCACCGTGTAGCCGGCGTCGCCCAGAACCTCGGCGACCAGCATCCGCACGGTCTCCTCGTCGTCGATGATCAGGACGGTCTCTCCGTGTCCACCCTCGGCGACCGGGGTCATCCCGGCCATCTCGTCGCCATCGACGTCGCCCTGATAGCGGGGCAGGTACAGGCACATGGTCGTGCCCTTGCCCATCTCCGAATAGATCCGCACCTGACCGCCTGATTGCCGCACGAAGCCATGGATCATCGACAGGCCCAGCCCCGTCCCCTGGCCCAGCGGCTTGGTGGTGAAGAAGGGGTCGAAGGCCTGGGCCTGGACCTCGGGCGGCATGCCCGTGCCCGTGTCGGTGACGCAGAGCGAGACATACTGACCCGGCGGCAGGTCGCGGGCCTTGGCCGCGCGGTCGTCCAGCCATTTGTTGCAGGTCTCGATCGTCAACCGTCCGCCGCCGGGGGCCATGGCGTCGCGGGCGTTGATACAGAGGTTGAGGAGGGCGTTCTCCAGCTGTGACTGGTCGATGCGGGTCGCCCACAGGCCGCCCGCGCCGACGACCTCCAGTTCGATGTCCGGCCCGATGCTGCGCCGGATCAAGTCGTCCATGCCGGTGATCAGGCGGTTGACGTCGGTTGGCTTGGGATCCAGCGTCTGGCGGCGCGAGAAGGCCAGCAGCCGCTGTGTCAGAGAGGCGGCGCGCTGGGCGGACCCTTGCGCGGCGTCGATGTAACGCTCCATGCCGTTGAGGCGGCCTTCCGAGAGGCGCTTGCCGAGCAGTTCGAGCGAACCGGAGATGCCGGCCAGCAGGTTGTTGAAGTCGTGTGCAATGCCCCCGGTCAGCTGCCCCACCGCCTCCATCTTCTGCGACTGTCGCAGGGCCTCGTGGGCGCGGGTCAGCTCTTCGGTCCGCTCCGCCACCCGATCCTCCAGGGTGGCGTTCAGGGTGTGCAGTTCGATCTCGGCCCGCTTCTTCTCCGTCAGATCCTTGAACAGGACGGCGACCTGTTTGTCCGACACCGCCCCTACGCGGAAGGCGGCGAGTTCCAACCAGCGCCCGGTCTGCTCCAGCTCCTTTTCAAAGCGGATCGATTGCCCTGTTTCGAGAACGCCCTTGTAGAGTGACAGCCAGCTGTCGGCCTCATCGCCGACGATCTCGCGCAGGCGCTTGCCGACGATGTCGGGAATGCCGGTATTGGCGCTATAGGCGGGGTTGGCCTCGACGTGGATGTAGTCGCTCAGCGGACCGTCCGGACCGTCGATGAACTCGATGACGCAGAAGCCCTCGTCGATGCTCTCGAACAGGGTGCGATAGCGCTTTTCGCTTTCGAGCCGTTCGGCCTCGGCATGAACGCGTTCGATATGGGCCCAGGACCGGGTCACCACCTCACGGATGATCGCCAGCTCCTCATCGGTCCAGACATGCGGCGCGCTGTGATGAACGGCCATCAGTCCGACCAGCCTCCGCTCCTTGACCAGGGGCATGCAGACCGTGGCCGCGATGCCGATGCTCTGGAAGGTCGCCGCCTCCTCCGGCGCAAGTTCTTTGAGATTGTCGGCGACGATCAGCGGGCGGCCTGCGCCCAGCTCCTCGACGGCCAATCGACCGAAGTCGGCCAGCTGGTACCGGCCGACGATGCTGGTCGCCCCCGGCGCCGTCCAATCCCCCCGGATGGTGAAGCCGTCTTCATCGGGGTCCATGTCGGCATAGGCCACCACGGACGCGCCCAGATGCTCTCCGGTCAGACGCGTGATGATGGCCAGGATTTCCTCGGCGTCGATCGTCACCTGGGCGGCGGTCGTGAGTTCGTCGAGGAAGCGCAGTCGCCGCTCGCTGGCTTCGAGCGAAGCGGTGACCCGCGCTCTCTCGCTGGCGGTCCGAACGCGCTCGGCGACCTCCCGCACAAGAGCCACGTCCTCGTCAGACCATTCGCGCGGCGTGGCGTTGTTGACGAACAACAGGGCGACGACCTTGCCCTGCTCGATCAGCGGCATGTTGATGAGTGAGGTCGCGCGAATATCGGCCAGGGCGGCGCCGCCGTCCGCGACCCTCGGATCGTTGGCGGCGTCGGCGAAGATGACCGTCTCGCCTCTTGCGAGGTCCTCGATGTAGTTTCCGAAGTCCCGGAAGTGGATAACGCCCGCGATGCTCTGGACGCCTGGGGCGTTGTAATCGCGTGCGATGGTGACGGTCTCCGCCTCGGTGTCCATCACGCCGTAACCGACGCGACTGACGCCGAGGGTCTCCGCCAGGATGCGCGATGACGCATGGGCGATCTCGGCCGGATCGGTCAGATCACGGATCGCGTCATTGAGGTCGATCAGCGCCTTCTGGCGGGCCTCCGTCAGCTTGCGCTCGGTGATGTCGGTGAACAGGATGGCGACGCGATGCTGTTCGGGGTCGCCGATGCGCAAGGCTTCGACATCATACCATCGGCCGAAGATGTCGGCCGGGTTCTGGAATCGGGCGGTCTCGCCGGTCAGGGCGACGTGGCCATAAAGTTCGAACCAGTGCCGCTCCAGCCCCGGCGCGATCTCCGACACCCATTTTCCGTTGGCGTCGCGAAGGCCGGTCATGTCCTCGAACGCAGGATTGCCCTCGACGATTCTGTAGTCGACCGGCCGCATGTCGGCGTCGAACTTCATCTGTATGATGCAGAAGCCGGTGCCTGTGGCGTTGAAGAGAGCCTCGTAACGCGTCTCGGTTTCGGCCAGGGCGGCGTCGGTCTCCCGGCGATCCGTGATGTCGAACGTTACGCCCGGGAACCGTCGCGCCCCGTCGGCGTCGGTCACGATGCGTCCTTCGGCGGCGACCCAGCGAACCCTCCCGTCCGACTGGATCAGCCGATATTCCGACCGGAAAGGCGTCAGGGTGCGAACCGTCGTCTGAACCTCCTCGGCGACGCGGTCGGCGTCTTGAGGGTGAATGGACCGGAAGAAGTCCGCGATCGGCGCTCCAACCCTCGCCATGGCCGGATCGACGCCGTACATCTCAGCGAACCGGGCATCAGCGACGACGCGATCGGCGGCGATGTCCCAATCCCAGGTGCCGACGCCGCGGCCGGCGGACAAGGCCAGCTCAAGCCGTTCATTGGTGTCGGACCTCTGACGGTCGGCTTCCACGCGCGCGGTGGTCTCGATGACAGTGGCGATCACCCCACCGGGCCGGCCGCTCTCGTCGGGCACTGGCCAGTAGTCGAGATCCATCCAGACCTGCTCTGGCTCGCCGCTGCGGTTCAGTGTCAGTTCCTGGTCCTTGTAGGCCAGCGTGCCGCCCGCCAGACCGACCTTCATGACGTGGTCGTTGAACGCGGCGACCTCCGGCCAGCCGTCGAGAACATTGGAGCCCAACAGCTGCGGGTGACGACCGCCAGCGAAGATCGAATAGGCGTCGTTGTAGATCATCACCCCATGCTCTCCCCACAGAAGGACAATGGGCACCGGCGAGGCGATCAGAAGCGACACCGTCGTCCGCAGGGACTGGGGCCAGGCCTCGATGGCGCCGAGAGGCGTAGAGGCCCAGTCGTGGGACTGAACCCGCTTCGCCATCTCCCCATGGCCGCCAGGAAAGGACTGAGTGATGGCGGCTTTTGCAGACAACGATCGTCCCCCGTAGGCGTCCGTTGGGTCGCCGCGAACTCTCGTGAACGCGGTAAAGCTTGAATGGGTCCACGCCAGACGCTTGCCTGTGGGAGCGGCGGCCCTATGTCTTTCAGAGGCCCTGCGATCGGGTCCGAATCCGACTTAACGGACTATCCCGACTCTCGTCGGAGCCGCACGACCAGACTTAACGGACTATCCCGACTCTCATTTCAACGCGACCAGCCGGAGCTCCCCATGTCCGACACCGCCCCCAATGCCCGCGCCACCCAGGGCCGAGGCAAGATCTACCACTCGATCGTCGACACCATCGGCGACACCCCGCTGGTCGGCTTGCCGCGCCTGTCGGAAGATTACGCGCCAAAGGCCCGGGTGCTGGCCAAGCTGGAGTTCTTCAACCCCATCGCCTCGGTGAAGGACCGGATCGGGGTGGCGATGATCGAGGCGCTGGAAGCGGCTGGGAAGATTTCGTCGGGCTCCGTCCTGATCGAACCGACGTCGGGCAACACGGGCATCGCCCTGGCCTTCGTGGCGGCGGCCAAGGGGTATCGCCTGATCCTGGTCATGCCGGAATCGATGTCGATCGAGCGCAGGAAGATGCTGGCCCTGCTGGGCGCCGAGCTGGTCCTCACACCGGCCGAGAAAGGCATGAAGGGCGCCATCGCCATGGCCGCGGAACTGCTCGAGCGCACGCCGGGCGCCGTCAGCCCGTCGCAGTTCGAAAATCCGGCCAACCCCGCCATCCACCGCTCCACTACGGCCGAGGAAATCTGGAACGATACGGCTGGTGCGGTGGACATCGTCGTCGCCGGCGTCGGCACGGGCGGCACCATCACTGGCGTCGGTCAGGCGCTGAAGGCCAGAAAGGCATCGGTGCGCATGGTGGCGGTCGAGCCGACGGCGTCGCCCGTCCTGTCGGGTGGCGAACCGGGCCCGCACAAGATCCAGGGCATCGGCGCGGGCTTCATCCCCGCGATCGTCGACCGATCTGTCATCGACGGCGTCGAACAGGTCTCCAACGAGGACAGCTTCGAAATGGCCCGCAAGGTCGCCAGGGTCGAAGGCATTCCGGTCGGCATTTCCTCCGGCGCCGCCCTGACCGCCGCCTTCCGTCTGGCCGCGCTGGACGAGAACGCGGGCAAGACCATCGTGGTCATCATCCCGTCCTTCGCCGAGCGCTATCTGTCGACCGCGCTGTTCGAGGGTCTGTAGGCCGTCACCGCCGGTTAACCGGCCTTGGCCTAATCTGCCTCCGTCATGTCCGATCCGGCGCCCGTTTCCCCGCAAGAGGCCCCGCAGCCCGCGTTCCGCGCGCGCCACGCGCTGCTGAAGCGACTGGCCGACGTGGTGTCGCTGCCTGGCAGCCGGGTCAACGCCTTCGAACGCGCGGTGACCGGCGACCTGCTGGTCGAGATGCTACGGCTGGCCGCACCGCGGGAGCGCCAGCGCGTCGCCCAGCGACTGGCTCCTCTCGCGGAGCTGCCCAACAGCCTGGCGCGAATGCTGCTGCGGGACGAGCCGCCGATCGCCGGCCTGTTGCTGGAGCAGTGCGCGTCCCTGAGCGACGCCGACCTGGTCGCCTGCGCCCGCGACACGGGGCCGGAGCACCGCTTCCTGATGGCCAGCCGGCGCGGTCTGACGGAGGTCGTGACGGAGACCCTGATCGGCTTTGGAGAGCAGGGGGTCATCGAAGCCCTGTTGCGCAACACCTCGGCCCGCCTGTCTCAGAGCGGCGTCGAAGCGATCGTGGCGCTGAGCCGTTCGATGCCGGTCCTGTGCGGCCACTTGCTCCGACGCCCCGAACTGAGGCCGTCGGGCGCCTATGTGATGTTCTGGTGGGCGCCGGCGGAGGATCGCAAGACGGTGCTTCAGCGCTTCGCCGTGTCCCGCGAGGTCATGCAGGAGGTGGTCGAGGACGTCTTCGCCATGGCCGCAGAGGAGGGCTGGCAGGATCCGGTCTCGCGCAAGGCCCTGCAGTTCATCGAGCGCCGCCAGCGCAACCGCGCCGCCATCGACAAGAGCCCCTACGACAGTCTGGAGCACGCCGTGACCGTCGCCGCGCGCGACGGCCTGAGCCGCGAGGTGGCCGCCGAAATCGCCTACCTTGCAGGCATCAAACCTCTGACCGGCGCCAAGATCATGGGCGACATCGGCGGCGAGCCCCTGGCCATCCTGTGCAAGGCGACCGGGATGTCGCGGATCGATCTCCAGAATCTGTGGCGTTCCGTTAGACGTCCGGAGACCACGGCGGACGGTCGGGTTCACCCGGACTGGGACCGCGTTCAGGTCACCTATGAGATGCTGGCCGTCGATCGCGCCCAGACGGTGTTGCGTTACTGGAATTGGTCCTTGTCCTCGGCTCTTTCGCCGGATCTGATCAAGGCCATCCGTAACGGGGACGATCAGTCGCTGGATGATTATTCGACACCTGAGCGCGCCGCGATGATGGCCCTGGCGGAGAACTTCGGCCGTTGATTCATTCGCGGTTACCACTCTGACTATAGTGCGTCGGACTGCTCGACGACATTATTGCGAACCTTGTCTGGCGCCGCATTGCTTTCGCCGCCGAACATCCGTATTTGCCGGAATCTCAATCGCCACTGTGCGGCAAGATTAAGCAAGGACAAGCTCGTGGACGCTGCAAGACTGGACGACCGCTCCGAACTTCTGGAAATGACCGCCGACATCGTTTCGGCCTATGTGGGCAACAACAGCGTTTCGGCCAACGATCTGCCGTCGCTGATCGCCAACATCCATGCCGCCCTGTCGCAGGTTTCGACCGGCGTCGTCGAAGTCGAACCCGAGGTCAAGGAACCGGCCGTGCCGATCCGCAAGTCGATCAGCCCCGATTTCCTCATCTGCCTGGAAGACGGACGCAAGTTCAAGTCGCTGAAGCGGCATCTGCGCACCAAGTACGACATGAGCCCGGAAGAATATCGCGCCAAGTGGAACCTGCCCAAGGACTACCCGATGGTCGCCCCGAACTACGCCAAGGCCCGCTCGGATCTGGCCAAGCAGATGGGCCTGGGGCAGGGCGGCCGTAAGCCGGCCCGCGCGACGCGCGCCAAGAAGTAGTCTTCGGCTTCTCGAAGATCGGATGCCCGCTTCCGCAAGGAGGCGGGCGTTCTGCCGTCAGGCCGCCGCCGAACTCCGGCGCATACGCCAGAAGCGCAGGGTCCGCAGCGCCGCGTCACGCTGCAGTTCGGCATAGAGTTTGGCGTAGCTGCCGGCCTTGCCCATGGCGTTCTCCTCTCCGCCGATGATGACCACGGCGAAGGTCAGGAAAAGGGAGCGGTCGAGGTCGGCGGCCTTACAGATGACCGCCAAGGCGTCGAGCTCCTTCTTCTCCACGATCTGGCTGGCGGTATGGAAGTCTACATCGGCCAGTTGAGCGAGGGCGATCAGGAAGGAGGTCCGGCTGCCTGAGCGCAGGAAGCGGGCCAGCATGGTCGGGGTCAGCTGATTGGCGGCGCGGAGCTCGTCAACATAGGCCAGGCATTCCGAATAGTCGGCGGGCAGAGCGCCGTCCTCGGTGGCGACGCGGGCGCGACCGGCGGCGAGTGCGCTTTCCAGAAGGGCCGGGTCCATGGCGGCGTTCTGTTCAAGAATCTGCTGGCGCAGCCGGGCCTCGACGACGAAATACATGTCGTTCAGGAGGTCCGCGGGCAAGCCCTTGCGCTGGACCGTCGCGTCGTGGAGCGCCGGGTTGACCTTGGCGCGTTCGACGGCGGTTTCGGTCGCGGCGCGCGACAGTCGGGCGCCGTCGTTACGCAGAAGCGTCCCCAGGGTCTCGTCGTCGCCGCGCTCGACGATGACATCGGAGACGGCCTCGGACACAGTCGCGCGTTCGGACACGGCGCGCAGATGAGCCTGGCCCTTGGAGCGGACCACGCCCAGAAGATCGTCGTCGGTCAGGATCGTGGAGGCGCGCAGCACGGCGTCGGCGACGGCCGCCTCGTCGTTAGCCAATCGGCGGATCAGACCCCTTGGCGCATCCGGCGACAGAGCGAACCGTGCCGAAAGCTCGGCGCGGACGGCGGTCTCCATCTCGGCGGTCAGGTCGGTCAGGACGGAATCGTAGAGGGCGTCCTCGGCGGCGCTGCGCTGAACCGTGCCGAAGAAATGCTCGGTCAGTTCCCGCAGCAGGGCGCGGCGTTTCTCGCTGGACGGTTCCTGGGCGAGGACGATCAGGTCCGGCAGGCGCGAGCCGGTCTCGATCGGTGCTAAGGCGGCGTCGCTCATGGCAGGCTCGGGTCTTCGTTGGCGACCACGCGCCGACGGCCGCGCGCGTCCCTCGCCGGAACCTCGTCGTCTGCGGGCTGCTGCTGGGCGGCCAGATCAACGGAGACGCTGTCGAAATAGACGGGCTCGGGAAGGGTCGTGGGGTCCGGGCGATGTCCGGCGTCGCGGTGCACCGAATAATAGCGGGCGCCGGGCTGGCCAGACTGCACAGGGGCTTGGTTGGGGGCTCCCTGGGTCGGAGCAGAGAGAGCGGCTTGTTGCTGGGCCTGGGCTCCGGTCTGACCCTGCTGCACCTGGAAGATGAGGGCGTCGCGGCGAGGGGCGTTGGGGTCCCCAGGATCGGCGGCCACGGGTTGCGAGGCCTGGGGCTGAACCGTCGGGGCCTGGACGGACTGCGGGACGCTGAAGACTGGCGCGTCGCGGCGTGGGGCCATGGGATCGACGGCGGCGCCGGTGACCGGCGGAGGCGCGGCGGGCGCTGGCGCGACGAGCGCCGCTGGCGGGGAATAGACGGGGGCCGGCGCGGCCACTTCGGTCGTCGCATAGGCAATGGGATCGGGGGACCCAGGGGCATAGGACGGGGCGACGCGCGGGCCGATCCACGCGCTGGCCGGGGTCAGGCCACGCGACACCGCGATGGCGGAGACCGGGGCCTGCATGGCGGGACGGTTGTAGCCTTGCGACGGAGCCATGCGGCGCGGGATCATGCCGTTGCGGACGCGGGCCTGAGCGGCGACGACATCGGCAGGGGTGGTGTCAGCCGGGCGGTTGGCCCAGGTCAGGTAGCGGCCTGCGGCGGGGGCTGCCCCGGTCGTATTCTGGGCGGTCGCTCCCGTGGCCAGTAGGCATGCGCCCGCTGTCGCCGTCAGCAAGGTCAGGATGCGAGGGGCGCGGTGCGGCAAAGGCGGGCTCCCGTTCGGAGAGGAACGTACGGCACAGCCTAGAGCGCTGCGGCTTAACCCCACGCTAACAGACGTAAAGGCCTAGGCACGATCCCGCAGCAGGCGGCGCTCGATCAGGCGAGTGGTTGCGTTAAGCGCCAGACCAAGGGCTGCGAGACAGGCGAGGGCGGCCAGAAGATCGGCCGTGCGCAGACGATTGCCGGCCTCCAGAAGACGCCAGGCCAGACCCTGCGCCGCGCCGGAGCCGGAGACGAACTCCGCCACCACCGCGCCGACCACCGCCTGACCAGCCGCGACCCGCAGGCCTTCCAGGGCGAAGGGCAGGGCGGAGGGGAGACGCAGACGCCAGAGGCGTTGCAGGGGTGTCGCGGCGTGGAGGTCAAATAACCGTTCCAGATCCGGGTCGGCGGACTTCAGCCCCGTCAGGACGCCCGAGAAAATCGGGAAGAAGGCGATGGCGGCGGCGAGGGCCGTCACCGCCCGATCGGCGTGGTCGAGGCCGAACCAGATGAGGACCAGAGGCGCGATGGCGACCACGGGGGTGACCTGAAGCGTTACGGCCAGGGGGGCCACGGCGCGTTCGGCCGGGCGGCTGAGCGACACGCTGACGGCCAAGCCGCCGCCGACGAGGGTCGCGACGATCAGGGCCTTCAGGGCCATCCAGAAGGTCTGGAGCGCCGAACCGGCGAGTACCGGGCCGTTGTCGAGCAGGGCGCGAACGACGTCGGAGGGCGGGGGCAGGAAGTAGACCGGGACGTCCAGCAGTAGGACCGAGATCTCCCAGATCGCCAGCAGGGCGGCGGTCAGAGCGAGGGCGGGGAGGGCGTCGAAGAGGCGTTTCATTCTGAGCGCCCCATGGAAAGGTCGAGCGCATCGGCCACGGTCTCGACGGCCTCGCGGTAGGCGGGGGCGCGGCGCCAGTCGACCGGACGGGGCAGGGGGCCGGGCATGGGGATGTCGGCGACGGTGCGGCCGTCGGCGGCGGACAGGACGGCGACGCGGCCTGCGAGATAGGCGGCCTCCTCAACGTCGTGGGTGACGAACACCACGGCCATCGGGCGGGCAATCCAAAGCGTGTGCAGGTCCTCGATCAGGCGTCGGCGGGTAATGGAATCGAGGGCGGCGAAGGGCTCGTCCAGCAGAAGGAGGTCGGGCTGGATCGACAGGGCGCGGGCCAGCGAGACGCGCATCGCCATGCCGCCGGAGAGCTGGCGAGGGCGGGCGGTGGTGCGATCGCCGAGGCCTACGGCGGCGAGGGCTTCATCGGCGCGGCGGCGGGCTTCGACGGCGGGGACGCCGGACAGTTCGAGAGGCAGGGCGACGTTGGTGCGGGCGTCGGCCCAGTGCATCAGGGTGGGGCTCTGGAAGACGAAGCCGGTGCGGCCAGTCGGACGGACGACAGTTCCGGAGGCGGGCTGTTCCAGACCGGCGAGCAGGCGCAGAGCAGTGGACTTGCCGGCGCCGGAAGCGCCGACGACCGCGACGATCTCGCCGGGTGCGATGCTCAGGTCGAGCGGGCCGAGGGCGGGGCGGCCGGAGTAGGCGACCGTGACGCCGGAAAGGCCGGCGACCGCCCCGTCGGCTTCAGCCACGGCCGGGCAGGAAGTCGTCGGTGAAGGCGCTGCGCCAGCGCAGGTCGGTGGGGTAGACGCCAGCTTGCGAGGTCACCTCGAAGAAGGCCTGCCACCGGTCGGCGGTCATGGCGCCGAGGCCGTAGAGGGCGGCGTCGCCGGAATCCACGATGCCGTTCTCGCTGAGCTTGGTGCGAGCCTGATCGAGGATGTCCTGGGTCATCTCCGGATTGGCCTGCCGGATCAGGGCGTCCGCGGCAGCCGGGTCGCCCCGGATGTAGTCGCGCCAACCCTCGGCGGAGGCGGCGATGAAGCTGCGCAGGGCGGCCGAGTTGTCGCGTGCGAACCCGTCCGGCGACAGGACCATGGTGGCGTAGGACGGGTAGCCTTCGTCCGCGAGGAGGAAGACGCGCGGCTCGAAGCCGGCCTCCTTCTCGATCGTGTAGGGCTCGGAGGTCAGGTAGCCCTGTTGAACCGCGCGGTCGTCGGCGAGGAAGGGCGCGGGGTTGAAGTTGTATTTGCGGACCTGATCGTCGGTGAAGCCGTATTTGGCCTTAAGCCAGACCCAGAACGCCGTGATAGAGGCGTCGGCCAGCAGGAAGGGGCGGCCGGCGAGATCGGCGATGCCGGTTAGGTCGGGATCGGGGTGGGCGATCAGGACCTGGGGGTCCTTCTGGAAGAAGGCGGCTACGGCTTTCACCGGGGCGCCTTCGGCGACGAGATTCAGGGGGATGAAGCTGTTGGAGCCCATACCCAGTTCGACCGCGCCGGAGGCCAGAAGCTGGGGCACGTTCACGCCGGGGCCGCCTTGCATGATCTGGACGTTCAGGCCGCGTCGTTCGTAGGCGCCCGAGGCGAGGGCCTGGTAGAAGCCGCCGTGCTCGGCCTGGGCGCGCCAGTCGGTGGCGAAGCGGATGCGGACGCGGCCCTGGTCGTCGACGGGCGCTTCGGCGTTGTCGCAGGAGGCCAAACCCATGGCGGTCACGGCGACCCCGCCCGCGAGAACGAGCCGGCGGTTGACGACGGATTGGGTCGAGCGGCGCTGCATCGCCGCAAACTAGGGCGGCTGGCGACGCAAGGGAAGTGAAGCTGGGCCGGAGCCCCGGACCGGTCGAACTCACCGACTCCAAAAATGGAGTCGGGATATTCCGTTAAGTCGGGTTCGAGCCGGCGATGTCAAAGACCCGGCTGTATAACTGGCATAGACCTGCGCCAGATTCGGTCGCGAGGCGACGAAGTCGGCGCCGGAATTGAGCGAGGGGACGACAAGCTCCGGCGAACCGAAACTCCTCGTCCCCTCGCCAAGTCCGGGTTGGGACTTGGCCATTGAGGTTCAGGGCCTTGGCGTCAGCACCTGCGGGCGAACCCGGAGGCGGTCGGCTGTATCCTGGCGGCTCCTGTCCGATGCCGGTCCGTCGAGGATTGCGTCCCCGCCGTCGTTCATCGATCCCGATCCGGTTCCCTATCCCCGCGCCGAAGCGCAAATGGTCTGGGGCCTTGATCCTGCCCGGTCTTTCCGCCGTCGCCCGAAAGCGCCTTTGGACCCCTTGGTCAGAGAGCCGGACCGACCCGCTTGAAGTTCCGGCTCTCACCGGATTTCCGCGCCGCCGTGTCCCTCGGCCTGTTGACGTTCGCTCCGAATGCGTTAGACGGCAAGCGCCTGAAATCGCGGGGGTGTGCAGCATCCGGCGAACGCTGGTGGACAACCCTGTTAACTTCTGTGGACGGACGAGATTCGCTGTGGCGGATCAGCGATTTGGATTGTCCACAGATTCCCGTTTCTTCGCCGCGTTCAGGTGATCCACGAAGGCCTTGAGACCCGTAGAGGGCGCGCGCTGCTTTGGATAGTAGAGACACAGGCCCTCGAACGGCGGTGTCCAGTCGGCGAGCACCTGCGTCAGGCGGCCGTCGGCGAGATGCGACGCGGCGGACCAGGCGGTGACCCAGGCCAGACCGGCGCCGGCGAGCGCGGCCTGCAGAGTCAATTGATCGCCGCCCAGCGTCAGTCGGCCCTGCGGTTCAATACGTTGAACCTTGCCGTGGCGTTCGAACTCCCAGCGCATGGGCAGGCCCGACGGGAAACGGGCGCGGATGCAGTCATGCGCGTGGAGATCGGCAGGGGTCTCAGGCGCGCCGCGCTTCTGGATATAGCAGGGACTTGCGACCACGATCATGGCCTCGTCCTGGCCCAGGGAGACCGCGACCATGTCCTGGGGTACGCACTCGGCCAGGCGGACGCCGGCGTCGAAACCCTCGGCGACGATGTCGACGATGCGACCCTCGACGACGGCCTCGACGCGCATGTCGGGATAGGCCTCGGTGAAGGAGACGATCGTCGGCATCAATCGCTCGAACCCGCCTTCGGAGCCATTGAGGCGCAGGCATCCGGTCGGGGTGGCGCGGAAGCGGTTGACCGTCTCGACCGCCGCCTCGATTTCGGCCAGGGCGGGCGCGACGCGAGCCAGGAAGTCGCGGCCCGCGTCGGTCAGGGAGACGCTGCGGGTCGTGCGGTTGAACAGGCGGATGCCTAGACGGCGCTCCAGCCCCGCCACGGCGTGGCTGAGCGCCGAGGGAGAGGTCGAGACCTCCGCGGCCGCCGCGCGGAAATTGCGACGGGCGGCGACGGCGGCCAAGGCCCTGAGCTCGCTGAGCGTTGGCTCGCTCATTGTTCGGATTTTCTCATCGTCTCATGTCGGACTGGGCGGCTTATCTCAGCAATGTGGGCGCCGATATAGCGCTCTCCAAGACAAGGAGAGTTCAAATGACCAAGACAGTCCTGATCACCGGCTGTTCCTCCGGCTTCGGTCTCGCCGCAGTGGGGCTTTTCGCCGATGAAGGCTGGAACGTGGTGGCGACTGTCCGCCGCCTGGAAGACGGAGCGCCGTTCGCGGGCCGAGACAATGTGCTGGTCGCCCGGCTGGACGTGCAGGATCCGGCGACCATCGAGGCCGCGATCCAGGCAGGCATCGACCGCTTCGGTGGGATCGACGCCCTGATCAACAATGCCGGCTTCGGCTTGTTCGGCGTGTTCGAGGGGACGTCGCCGGAGAAGGTGCGCGAGCAGTTCGACGTGAACGTGTTCGGCCTGATGGAGACGACGCGAGCGATCCTGCCGCATTTCCGGGCGAACCGGTCGGGGGTGGTGGTCAACATCACATCGGGGGCGGGCGTCTTCGGCCTGCCGATGAGCTCGCTCTACAACGCCTCGAAGTTCGCGGTGGAGGGATTCTCGGAAGCGCTCTCCTATGAGCTGGAGCCGCTGGGCGTCCGGGTCAAGCTGGTCGAGCCGGGCGGGGTTCTGGCGACGAAGTTCGGTCAGAGGGTCGGTGCGGAGGCGGCCCAGACGACGGCCCCGGAAGACTATGCACCCATCATCGCGGCGGGCGAGACCCTGTTCGAGGGCTTGCGCGCCGTCCGCAGAGGCGCGACGCCGGCCGATGTGGCGCGGGTCATGCTCGAGGCTTGCATGGACCGCACCGACCGCCTTCGCTGGGTGGCGACGGACGATATCAAGCCCCTGGTCGCCCTGCGTCGGGAGGCGGGCGAGGACGTCTACTGGGCGGAGATGCGAAAGGCCTTCGCCCTGAAGGGCTAGCCGGCGAGGGCCTCGCGCTTCTCCTCCAGTTCCAGCCATTCCATCTCGGCGGCTTCGAGCTTTTCCTGGGCGGCTTCGAGGGCCTTCATGGTGGAGGCGAAGCCGGAGGGGTCGCGGGAGTAGAAGTTGACGTCATCGAGCCGCTTCTGGTGGGCGGCGATGTCTCCAGGCAGGGCGGCGATCAGGGCGTCCAGTTCCTTCAACCGGTGCTGGTCCTTAAAGGACAGCTTGCCCTTGGCGGCCGGCGGGGGCGGCGACGGCGGAGCGACGACGGCGGGCTTGGACGGGGTGGGCGCAGCCTCTTTCGGTTTCAGGAAGCCGGGGTTCTGGCCGATGAAGTCGGTCCAGCCGCCGGGGGTCTCGACGATGTCGCCGCGCCCGTTCATGCCGATGGTCGAGGTGGCCAGCCGGTCGACGAAATCGCGGTCGTGGGAGACCAGGATCAGGGTGCCGTCATACTGCTCCAGCAGCTCTTCGAGCTTGTCGAGCGTGTCCATGTCGAGGTCGTTCGTCGGTTCGTCGAGGACCAGCATGTTGGCGGGCTTGGCCAGGGCGAGGGCCAACAGCAGGCGGTTGCGCTCCCCGCCCGACAGGGTCGAGATCGGCTGGCGCAGCTGGGCCTCGGTGAACAGGAAGTCCTTGGCGTAGGCGGCGACGTGTTTCGAATGGCCGCGCACGATGATGGAGTCGCCGCCGCCGGGCGTCAGGGCGTCCCACAGGGTCATGTCCGAGCGCAGGCCCTCGCGCGACTGATCGAGGTAGACGGTCTCCAGCGCTGCGCCGAGTTTGACGGTTCCGGTCGTGGGTTCGAGCTCGCCCAGCATCATCTTGACCAGGGTGGTCTTGCCGGCGCCATTCGGGCCGACGATGGCCAGGCGGTCGCCGCGGAGGATGCGGCTGGTGAAAGGCTTGATCACCATGCGGTCGCCGAAGGATTTGCTGATCCCCTTCAGGTCGGCGACCAGCTTGCCGGACGTGCCGCCGGAATCGACGCCGAGCTGCATCTCGCGCGGTCGGTCGCGGGCGGCGTCCGCGCGTTCGGCGCGAAGCGCCTCAAGGGAACGGGCGCGGCCCTCGTTCCGGCTACGACGGGCGGTGATGGAGGAATAGAAGGTCGCGGTCTCGCGCTCGATGGTCTTGGTCAGCTTCTGGAAGGCGATCGCCTCCTCTTCCATCGTCTTGGCGGCCCATTCGTCGAAGGCGTCGAAGCCCTTGTTCAGGGTGCGGACGCGGCGACCCTCGAGCCAGTGGCAGGACTGGGTCACGCGGTTCAGGAAAGCGCGGTCGTGGGAGACGATCAGGGCGGCGCATCGGGCGCTGATGATCTCGTTCTCGAGAAGCTCGATCGCCAGGATGTCCATATGGTTGGTCGGCTCGTCGAGCAGGAGCAGGTCGGGCTCCTCGGCGAAGGCCTTGGCCAGGGCGGCGCGGCGGATCTCGCCCCCCGAGAGGCCCTGGGTGGACTTGGCGGCGTCCATGCCGAAGGTCTGGAGCCAGGCCTCGGCGGTCCAGTGTTCGGCGCCGTTGGAGGTGGCGTAGTCCAGCAGGGTGTCGCCAGCGATCAGCGGCTCCTGCGGCACATAGGCGAACTTGACCGCGCCGTTGATGGTGCGGGCGCCGCTGTCGGGCTCGATCAGGCCCATGACGACCTTCATCAGGGTCGACTTGCCGGCGCCGTTGCGACCGACGAGGCAGGAGCGGGTGCGGGGCTCGATGGCCAGGTCGACGCCATCGAACAGCGGGCGCTGGCCGTCCTGGAGGCGGACGTCCTTGAGGGCGACGAGAGGGGGGCGAGGAGCCATGGGTGCTTTCGGGCGCGGGGAGGCGTATGGGAGGGCGTGGATGTAGAGCGTACGACCCCCGAACCCAAGCCCTTCTGGCAGACGAAGCGGCTGGATCAGATGACCCGCGAGGAGTGGGAGAGCCTGTGCGACGGGTGCGGGCTGTGCTGCCTGATCAGGTTCGAGGACGAGGATACGGGCGAGGTGTTCCCGACGCGGGTCCACTGCAAGCTCTTCGACGGGCAGCTGTGCGCCTGCACCGACTATGCGAATCGGAAGGAGCATGTGCCGGACTGCATCAAGCTGACGCCCTGGAACATCCAGGCGCTGGCATGGATGCCGAAGTCCTGCGGTTATCGGCGCATCCACGAAGGGCGGGGCCTGGCGGACTGGCATCCACTGGTGTCCGGCGATCCGGAGACGGTGCATACGGCGGGGGTGTCGATCCGCGGACAGACGATCTCGGAAGAAGACTTGGCCTTGCCCGAAGATGCGATCGACCACGATGCGTCCGACTGGATCGAGGAGCGGGGCGTAACGCCGGCGAACGACCCAGCGCGCTAACTAAAACTTTGGACCTCAACGGCATTCTCCGCGTCAGGACGGAGATCCGCACATGACCGCGTCGAACGCGATTGTGAAAGATACGGCAGAGGGAGGAGATCAGGCGGCGTTCGACCGGCTGGTCAAACTCGCCTGTACGATCTTCGACACCCCGATCATCATGCTGTCGGTGCTGGACGGAGAGCGGGCGATTTTTCGCTCCAATGTGCCGATCACAATGGGATGGATGCCGCGCGAGAAAAGCGTCTCGCATGTTGTAGCCGCCCTGGGACAGAACGGCGTGCTGGTCATCGAAGACGCCACTGCCGTCGCGCCCTTCAACGAACATCCGCTTGTCACGGGGCCAGACGGCATTCGGTTCTATGCCGGGGCGGCGGTCTCGACTGCGGACGGCCGTGTCGTCGGGGCCTTCTCGGTGCTGGATGTCAAGCCACGTGCGAGACCCAGCGACAGCATGCTCGACAAGCTGACGCTGATGGCCGGGATGGCAGGCGACATCCTGGATCAGTCGGCGGCGACGCGGGTCATCGCCGAGCAGCTGGGCGTGCTCAGCATGGCCGAACAGATGTCAGGCGTCGGTCACTGGCGGCTGGAGCTGGCGACGAACAAGGTCGCCTGGTCGGACGAGGTCTATCGAATCCATGGCGTGCGCCGCGACACGTTCGATCCCGGCTACGACGACGCCGTGGAATTCTACCATCCTGAGGACCGGGCCGAGGTGCGAGGCTGCATCCAGCGGACCATCGAGACGGGCGCGCCCTACGAGTTCCGGCTGAGGATCATCCGGGGCGACGGCGAAGCGCGGATCGTGGTGTCGCGCGGCATGGCCGAGACCGACGCCGACGGGCATGTTTCAGCCCTGTACGGCGTGTTCCAGGACGTCACGGAGGCGGAGACGGCGCGGCGGCGGATCGTCGACAGCGAGGCGCGCTACCGGATGCTGGCCGACGGGGCCACGGACATCATCATCACCTATGGGGTCGACGGGATCGTCACCTACGTCTCGCCTTCGATCGAGGCGTCGAGCGGCAAGACCCCGGGCGAGGTGATCGGGCGGCCGGTCACGGACATGATCCTGCCCGAAGACGTGCCTCAACTGGCCGAGAGCTTCCGCGCGCTGGTGAAGCTTCCGATCGGACAGTCATCCCGAGGCGTCCGCTATCGCGGCGTGCACCGCGACGGATCGGTGCGCTGGTTCGAGACGCGGACCAGCGTGATCCGCAACGCCGAAGGGCAGGCGGTCGGCTTCCACGATGTCGTGCGAGACATCACGGAAACGAAGCGGCTGGAGGCCGAACTCATTGCGGCGCGCGATGTGGCGGAGGCTGCCGCGCGTGTGAAGTCCGAGTTCCTGGCCAACATGTCCCACGAGCTGAGGACGCCGCTGACGGCCGTGATCGGCTTCTCGGGCCTGCTGCAGGAGAGCGTCGATCTGCCCGAAACGGAGCGGCGCTATGCCGATCGGATCGCGACGGCGAGCGAAGCTTTGCTCAGCGTCATCAACGATATTCTGGACTACTCCAAGCTGGAGGCGGAGGCGGTCGGTCTGGACGAAGCGGCGTTCGATCCCGAGGCGATGGCCAAGGGCGCGGCAGCGATCGTGGAGACCCAGTGCTTGGCCAAGGGCATCGGGCTTGCGGTGGCGGTCTCCGATGATCTGCCCAGGGCCTTGCTCGGAGACGAGGGGCGGCTGCGTCAGGTGACGCTGAACTTCCTGTCCAATGCCGTGAAATTCACGGTGTCGGGGAACATCCGGATGGAGGTGGGCCGGGTCGGCGACCGGATGAGGGTCGCGGTGAGCGACAGCGGCATCGGCGTCGCCCCCGAGAAGATCGACGGTCTGTTCGAGCGGTTCACCCAGGCGGACGCGTCGACGACGCGGGTCTATGGCGGGACGGGGCTGGGTCTGGCGATCTCTCGGCGGCTGATAGAACTGATGGGCGGAGACATCGGGGCGGCCAGCCGCCCGGGCGAAGGTTCGACCTTCTGGTTCGAAGTTCCTCTGAGAGAGGCCGAACATGCCGAGGCGGCCGAGGCGGACGACGTGGTCGGGCTGGCGCCGGGAACGCGCATCCTGCTGGCCGACGACGCGCCCGCGAACCGGGAGCTGGTGCGGATCGTCCTGGCGGGATGGGGCGTCGAGCTGAGAGCCGTGTGCGAAGGGGCCGAGGCGGTGCAGGCGGCGGCGACCGAGGACTTCGACCTGATCCTGATGGACGTGCACATGCCGGTGATGGACGGGATGGATGCGACGCGGGCGATCCGTGCGCTGGAAGGGCCGAGGGCAGGCGTGCCGATCCTGGCCCTGACGGCCAATGTCCAGCCCGAGCAGATCGCGGCCTGCGCGGAGGCGGGGATGGACGGTCATGTCGGCAAGCCGATCCAGATCG
The DNA here is from genome assembly GCF_027912535.1 of Brevundimonas sp. NIBR11. NCBI lineage: Bacteria > Pseudomonadati > Pseudomonadota > Alphaproteobacteria > Caulobacterales > Caulobacteraceae > Brevundimonas > Brevundimonas sp. NIBR11. Next base: position 504,106 of record NZ_CP115465.1, read on the forward strand.
GCGAACTGATCGCTGCCATCGCGGGCGCCCTGAAATCCGTCAAAGACGGGCGGGCTGCAAGGGCCGCATAGTTGTCGAAGGTTCGGCCAAAGCCATCAACGGCTTGCCGAATTCGACCTTTTGAATCAATGGTCGGCTTTATTTAGAGCCCTTATCCGCGCCTTGTGACGCTGATCCCATATAGTTTGGGCATGAGGGGAAATGGGGACGAGACGGGGCCGACCCGGCGGTCGCCGCTCCCGACTCACACCGCGAGAGCCGATGCCGAACCGGGCCGATGAGCCTGGCGTCGGAGCGATTCGGTCATCCAATCAAAGGAGAGCGACATGCCCGCCATGCCCGAACGGGACGGCTTCGCCTATCATGCCCGGACGCCGGGAGACCCCGCGCGGCGCTGTGCGGCGGTGACGCCGGACGATAGCGCCGACCTGACGACCTATGCCAAGGGGCTCTACGTGGGACAGGCGGGGGACGTTCGCCTGATCCCCACCGGCGGCGGCGACAGCGAGGCGGTGACGTTCAAGGCGCATCCGATCGGTTATCTGCCGGTTCAGGCACGCCGGATTTTGTCGACGGGCACCACGGCCGCCTATCTGCTGGCCCTGTTCGATTGATGCCCGTCCTGAGCCATGTGAGCCTTGCGCCGCCGGGGCTGATCGCATCGGTTCCGTGGACCCCGGCGGTGCTCGGCGGCTCGGTGGTCGGTTGGTGGGACGCGCTTGACGCCGCCACGTTCACGCTGAACGGCGAGAATGTGGCGGCCTGGGCGAATAAGGGGGCGGCCGGTGGCGCAGCAGTGCAAACCACGGGCGCGAACCAGCCCGCCTACAGCGCGTCTGCACGAAACGGGCGGCCTGGCGTCGTCGCCGGATCCGGCGGCAAGAAGCTGAGCTTCACCACCGTCGTCCCGGGCCTGCCCACGGGAAACGCCGCCTCGACGCTGGCGGTGGTGGGCGTGGATACGAGCGGTGGAGGCAATGCCTACCTTTTCGGCTATGGAACCGCCGCGACGGGCCAGATGAGAACGCTGGTCACCGCGCCACCCAATGTCGTACTCGCGCATTTCGGAGCGGCGAACGACACGTCTTCGGTTCTGTCGTGGACCCATCTCGATCGTATCGTGGTCGCGGACGTCGGGGCGGGCGTCAACCCTACGTCGAACTTGGTCGTCGATGGGGGAGGGCCCCAGAGCAAGACCATCACGACGTTGAACACGACGACGGCGGGAGGTTTCATCTTCGCCCGTCCCAGCGGTTCGGGCGGCGAATGGCTGGGGGTCGTGCAGGAGATCCTAGTCTTCAACCGCGTGCTGACGACGACAGAGCGCCGCAAGCTGGAGGGCTATCTGGCGTGGCGCTGGAGCGTGGTCGCCAACCTGCCGTCCGGTCATCCCTACAAGTCGAGCGCGCCCTATGTCTGAGTGGATTTTCGAGAGCCTCGAGAGAGCACAGGCAGCGGCGGATGCGTGTGCCACCGCGCTGCCGGACGATGTCCTGCTGATGGGCGGCGCTGCGCCGATGCAGGTCACGGAGTGCTGGGCCGAACCCCTTGCGATCGGAGATGGGCGCTGGATGTTCCTGGCGATGCCGGGCCAGGCCACGCCAGCCGACGCGATCGAGGTCGCGGACGATTTGGGGAGAGCCCTTCGATCCTCGGCAAACCCAGATTGACGAATTGAGATCGACCTAACCTGTGATTGCGTCGGTGTCTGACCCCCCGCGCGGCGCCGCCGGAGGCTCTTCGAGACACCGATCGCTGCCCGCCGTACCCGGCCGCCGGACGGGCGGACGACCCTTGCCGGCCGACAGGCCGGCGATTTCCCTGGAGTCCGATATGGAATTTTGGCCCATGCGGCGACGGGCGCGCCGAGCCGATGCGCTGCCCGAAACCAAGTCCAGTCGCGCGGGGCCGCTGATCGCCCTGACTGGTTCGGGACGGGCCCGCTGGACGCCGCGCGACTACGCCAGTTTGGCGATCGAGGGGTTCGGCAAAAACGCCGTGGCCTATCGCTGCGTGCGGATGATCGCCGAGGCCGCCGCATCGGCGCCGCTGATCGTGTTCGTCGAGCAGATGCGAGACGACGAGCATCCGGCTGCGCGACTGCTGAGAAAGCCGAACCCGGAACAGTCGGGGTCGGAGTGGTTGGAGGGCCTCTACGGCGCCTTGCAGACGTCGGGCAACGCCTATGTCGAGGCGGTCGGCGAAGAGACGCCGGGCGAGTTGTGGAGCCTGAGACCGGATCGGGTGCGGATCGTGCCGGGGGCGGCTGGCTGGCCCGAGGCGTATGAATATGCGGTCGGCGGACGGTCGGTGCGCATCGCGCGGGAGGCGGACGGCTGGATGCCGGTGATGCAGCTGAAGTTGTTTCATCCTACGGACGATCACTATGGGTTCTCGCCTCTGGAGGCGGCCGCCTTCGCGATCGATGTGCACAACAGTTCCGGGGCATGGAACAAGGCGCTGCTGGATAATGCGGCCCGGCCGTCCGGGGCGCTGGTCTATTCGTCGAAGGATGGGGAGCGGCTGAGCGACGCACAGTTCGCGGTGCTGAAGGCGGAACTGGGCGAGGCGCACCAGGGGGCGGCGAACGCCGGGCGGCCGCTGGTGCTGGAGGGCGGGCTGGATTGGAAGCCGATGTCGATGACGCCGGCGGACATGGACTTCATCGCCGGCAAGCACGCAGCGGCGCGGGAAATCGCCCTGGCGTTCGGGGTTCCGCCCCAGCTGCTGGGCATTCCGGGGGACGCGACCTACGCCAACTACCGCGAGGCCAATGCGGCTTTCTGGCGGGGAACGGTGATCCCGTTGGCGCGAAAGACGGCGGGCGCCCTGACCGGATGGCTGGGCGGGCGGTTCGAGGGCATTCGGGTCGAGCCTGATCTCGACGCCGTTCCGGCGCTGCAGCCCGAGCGAGACGCGCTGTGGGCGAGACTGTCGGCGGCGAACTTCCTGACCGACGAGGAGCGGCGGCGGATGGCAGGGGTCGGCGCGTGATGGATGATGTGAAGAAGACGGCGACGGCGCTGGGGGTGGCGCTTCTGCTCCAAACTGTCGGCGGTCTGGTCTGGGCCGGCGGCGCGGCGGCGCGGATCGCGACGCTGGAGGAACGGGTCGGCGAGCAGAGACTGGTGGCCGAACGGCTGGCGCGGTTGGAGGAGCAGGGCGTGGCGACGCGGGCGGCGTTGGCCCGGGTCGAGAACCGTCTGGAGGAGATGCGATGAGGGGCGAGGGTCAAGAGCCGAGGGTCGAGGAAGGCAGTGGGGTGGAGGTTTCGACCCTCGACCCTCGGCCATCGACCCTATCCATCCACGGCTATGCCTCACTTTGGGGCGTGGCGGACCTGAACGGCGATGTGCTCTCCAGGGGCGCGTTCGCCGACAGTCTGAAGCAAAGGGGGGCGAGCGGCGTGCGAATGCTGCACCAGCATGAGAGCCGCGCTGTCGTCGGGGTCTGGGACGAGATCGTCGAGGACGACCAGGGCCTGTTCGTGCGCGGCCGGATCGCCGACTGGTCTGCGGAGGCGCGCTATGCCCAAGCGCTGAGCCGAGCGGGGGCGCTGGACGGCCTTTCGATCGGCTTTCGCGCCGCGAAGGCGAGGCGGGAAGGGCGGCTGAGGGTGCTGAGCGGCGTGGAACTCTGGGAGGTGTCGTTGGTGACATTCCCGATGTTGCCGGGGGCGCGGTTCAGAACGACCTGATCAAGACCTGACAAAGACTTCCCGGTCGCCCATCGCGGCGCCGGAGGGCGGAGGAGTGCGGCCTCCGGCCCGCTCCATTTTCAACTGGAGACATGATGAAAGAGACCAAACAGGCTTCCGCCTCGCCGGAAGCGCGCGCCGCCATGCACGAGATGATGGCGGCGTTCGAGGCGTTCAAAGGGGCCAACGACGCCCGGCTGAGCGAGATCGAGAAGAAGGCCTCGGCTGACACGTTGCTGGAGGAGAAGGTGGCGCGCATCGACCAGGCGGTCGGCGCGGCCCAAGCCCGGCTGGATCGGGCCATGTCGGAGGCGCGCCGTCCGATCATAGGCGGTGAGCCCACCATCGCGGCATCGGCGCCCGAGGCCAAGGCGGCGTTTGAAGGTTACGTGCGGACCGGACGCGAGCTGGGGCTGGAGATCAAGGCCGGGCTGTCGTCGGCGTCGAGTTCGGGCGGCTATGTCGTGCCGCCGGAGACCGAGCGGGCCATCGAGCGACGCCTGATGGCGACCAGTCCGATGCGCGAGATCGCCACGGTCCGGACGGTGGCGTCGGGTGTCTTCAGGAAACCCGTATCGACGGCGGGCATCGCTTCTGGCTGGGTGGCCGAGACGGCCGCGCGTCCGGAGACGGATCCGGCGACCCTGGCCCTGCTGGAGTTTCCGGCGGCCGATCTCTACGCCAATCCGGCGGCGACGCAGACCCTGCTGGACGACGCCCTGGTCGATCTGGACGAGTGGCTGGCGAGCGAGGTCGAGGATGCTTTCGCCGCGCAGGAGACGACGGCCTTCGTCACCGGCGACGGCGTCAATAAGCCCAAGGGCTTCCTCGGCTATTCGATCGTGGCGGATGCGAGCCATGCCTGGGGCGACATCGGCTACGTGTCGTCGGGAGCGGCGGGCGCGTTCGCGGCGTCCAGCCCGGCCGACAAGCTCATCGATTTGATCTATGCGCCCAAGGCCCAGTTCCGGCCGAACGGACGGTTCGTAATGAACCGAAAGACGGTCTCGGCCGTACGCAAGTTCAAGGATTCGGACGGCAACTACATCTGGACGCCGGCGACGCGGCCGGGCGAGACGGCAAGCCTGCTGGGCTATCCGGTGACCGAGATCGAGACGATGCCGGACATCGCCGCGAACAGTCACGCCATCGCGTTCGGCGACTTCCAGCGGGGCTATCTGATCGTAGATCGCGCGGGCGTGCGGGTGCTGAGGGACCCGTATTCGGCCAAGCCCTATGTGCTGTTCTACACGACCAAGCGGGTGGGCGGCGGCATCCAGAATTTCGACGCCATCAAGGTGATGAAGTTCAGCGCGAGCTGACGACGATGGGTTTCCCGCGTATCGGCGCGGGAAACCCTCGGACGGCGCCGCGCCTGAAGCGCCCCGTCCGAACATCTGGGCGCCCGCGATGTCGGCCGGGGCAGCCGATCGCTGTCGCTTGCTTCAGCGCCGCGACGCACGGCGCTACCGACTGACGTCATGGGCCTGGCGGCGAATGCAGGACCGCTGCCCATGTGGTCGCGCTCCTCCGGAGCCTGCGCACCCGAGAAGTCCATGTTCGAGAGGCTCGCCTCGTCTCCAGCGACCTCGTCCATGGTTGTTCCGCGAGAGGCCTGAGGCGGCGGGAGGGCGCGTGCCGGCGTGATCTGCGGGGCGGCGCCGAAGGCGGCGGCGATCAAAAACGCGAGCATCCGACAATCGCCTTCGACGGACGATTGGACCTCAAACGATGGAGAATTTGAAATGACCGCACCCGTGAGCCTCACGGAGGCGAAGCTGTTCCTGCGCGTTGAACACGAGGCGGAGGACGCGCTGATCCAGACGCTGATCGACGCCGCCAAGGCGCGGGTCGAGGGAGAGGCGGGCCTGAGCCTGACCTCGACGTCGCCCGCGCCGCTGCGGTTGGCGGTGCTCATGCTGGCGCTGCGTGCCTATGAGCGAGGCGAGGTCGAGATGCCGATCCGGCCGATCGAGGCTTGGATCGCACCGTATCGGGTGGTGCGCCTGTGAGGATGCTCGCTGAACTGCTCGAGCCCGTCGAGGCGGAGACTCCCTATGGCGGGCGGGTCGTCAGCTACGAGTCTTTGGGGATCGTGTGGTTAAGGATCGACGCACAGCGACGGCGTGAGCGCACCGAGGCCGGGATCACGTCGGCAGTCGATGTGACGACGGCCGAAACGCGGGCCGATCCCCGCCTGAGCGAGGGCCGAATGGTCCGGTTCGGCGGCGGAGACTGGGTGATCGCGAGCTTGAACGGCGATCCGGATCGGCCCGGACGCATCTTTCTGAATATCGAGAGGACGCGATGAGCGGACATGACACGGCGCTCCAGAAGGCGCTGATCGCGCATCTGCGAGCGGACACGGCGCTGCAGGCGCTGCTGGGCGATCCGGCGCGGATTTGGGACCAGGCCCCGCGGGGGGCGGGCTATCCGCATCTCCTGATCGGGCGGTCGGAGACCAAACCGGTCGAGGCGGACGGATGCGGGGTCGAGCATGCGCTGACCCTCCGCTGTTCTTCCCGGTTCGAGGGGACGCAAGAGGCCAAGGCGATCTGCGCGGCCGTACGGACAGCGGTTCACGAGGCGGTGCTGGAGGCGGACGGGGTCCGCACCGTGTCGCTGCGGGCGACCTACACCGACGTGTTCCGCTCCAGCGATCACAGACGGGTCTGGGGCGTGATCCGCGTCCGGGCCGTCACCGAAGACTTCTGAGGGGAGACAGGACATGGCCGCACAGCGCGGGAAGGACATTCTGCTGAAGATCGAGAGTGGGCCCGGCGTGTTCACGACGGTCGCCGGCCTGAGGGCGCGAACGATCTCGCTGAACGCGAAGACGGTCGAAGCGACGGACGCCGACAGCGCCGGGCGCTGGCGGGAGTTGCTGGGCGGGGCGGGGGTGAAGTCGGCGGCGGTGTCAGGTCAGGGCATCTTTCGCGACGCGGCGTCGGACGCCGTGATCCGCGAGGCCTTTTTCGACCAGGCGCTGAAGACCTGGCGATTGATCGTGCCTGACTTCGGGGTGCTGGAAGGTCCTTTCCTGGTCTCGGCTCTGGAGTACGCCGGCGACCACGAAGGCGAGGCGACGTTCGCGATCAGCCTGGCCAGCGGAGGCGCGGTGGCGTTCAGCGCAGTATGACCGGCGCCAACGGCGTCCGTGGCGAGGCCGTGATCGTGCTGGCCGGGGCGGAACGGAGGTTGTGTCTGACTCTGGGCGCGCTGGCGGAGATCGAAACGGCTCTGGGCGTGTCCGGCGTCGATGCCTTGGCTGAGCGGATGCGGGCCTTATCGGCGCAAGACCTGATGGCGGTGCTGGCGGCGCTGCTGCGGGGCGGAGGCGAGCCAGCGCTGGCGGGCGGACTGACCGAAGCGGCGATCAACCCGATCGAAGCCGCCGACGCGGTGGCCATCGCGTTCAGGGCTGCCGGTGGGTGAGGCGACGCCTTGGGCGGCGATGCTCCGGCTGGGCGCGTCCTTGGGCCTGACGCCGAACGCGTTCTGGCGGCTGTCCTTGTCGGAATGGCGGATGCTGACGGAAGTCACACCGGCAGGCGTGCCTTTGGCGCGCGGTGAGTTCGAGCACTTGATGGCGACATGGCCGGATGGAGAGATGCGATGAGCGATGATTATCGGCCGGACGCGCTGGATGCAGTGCCCGCACGGGCTGCCGAAGCGGCGGCGGCGATGGAGGCGCTGAGGGATCCGGCGGAACGCGCGGCGGCCTCCATCGAGGAGGCGTTCGGGCGGGCGGGAGCCAGTCTGACACGCTCATTGGCTCGGGCTGCAGCGGACGGCGAAGTCAGCCTAGCCGAGCTGGCGCGGGCTGTCCTGGGCGCAGTCGGTGCGGGGCTGGGCGGATCGGGCGGCGGTCTGGGAGCGGCGATCGCGCAGGCGGTCGCCGGCGTCGTCGGTTTCGGAGGCGCGCGCGCCGACGGCGGCGCCGTCCTGGGCGGCGGGGCTTATCTGGTCGGAGAACGGGGGCCGGAGATGTTTCGACCGCATGGCTCCGGCGTGATCGAGAGCGCGGGAGGCCCCGGCGTGACCGTGAATGTCACCGTCGACGGCGGGGCGCCGGCGCTGCTGAGGTCCGAGGCGCAGATCGCCCAGTTGCTGGCCCGGGCCGCCGCGCTGGGGGCGCGACGGCTGTAGGTCGAATGGCTTATTCGCCCTTGGGATTGGCGCCGAAGCGGTTGTCGCCACGCTGGCTTTCGGAGATGCCGATCCAGAGAAGGAAACCGAGTTGCAGCAGGCAGATGATGCCCAGGATGCCGAGCGAAGGGCCGATCAGGGCCATGATGGCCGCCGGGTCCTCGTTTTCGATGGCGGTGTAGTTGGTCATGAGGGCCGCCCCGACGGACACGAATATCGCGACCAGAGCGACCATCCCCGCGACAAATGGGATGGCGGCGAGCCAGCCTGTCTGACCCATGTCGTGCAGGCGCTTCACCGTGATGGCGAGATTGGGCCAGATCAACGCGAGCGACACTAGAGGGCCCAGAAACGGAATCCAGCCCGCGACGACGCCGATGCCAAGGCAGATCAGCCAGCCAATCCAGAAGTGCGACCGGCGCATCCGGCCCTGGAAAGAAAAAAGAGCGGTCTTGAAGTCGAAACCGTCGACGGGGACGCCGGGGGTCGGCGACGGTGCGGGGGGAGCGGGGGCCGCGGCCAGCAGCATGATGTTTGTGGCCTCTCCGGCGACTGGCACGAAATCGACGCGCAGGCCCGCCGAGACAGCGGCGGGCGGAGACACCGCTTCGCGGCCAAAGGTATAGCGGATGCCGTCGTCGCCGGAGATGAGACCGGCGCCGGAGGCGTCGTCGAAGCTGAGAATCTGACCGCGCATTGAGACTGGGGCTCCCCGTGTCGACGACCAGGGAGCGGCCGCCTTCGGCGCGAGACTGGACGAGCGGTGCTCGCCCGACAAGTGAAACAGGAGTGACGGCATGGCCTTTCACGAGGTGCGCCTGCCTGCGCGGCTGGCGTTCGGATCGACGGGCGGGGTGGAGCGACGTACCGATGTCGTCACCCTCGCATCCGGATATGAGCGGCGATCAACGCCTTGGGCGATGGGGCGCAGGCGCTATCTGATCGGGTCAAACCTGAGATCGCTCGCTGATATGGCGGAACTGACCGCATTTTTTGAGGCGCGGCGTGGGCGGCTATATGGGTTCCGTTTCAAGGACTTCGCCGATTTCGCGTCCTGCGAACCGGGCGGGACGCCCACGGCTGCGGATCAGATTCTCGGTGTCGGCGGCGGGGGACGGACCACATTTCCACTGACGAAGGCCTATGGCGATCTCAAGCGGCCGATTCGAAAGCCCGTCGAGGGGTCGGTGTCCGTGGCCATCGGGGGCGTGGAACTGGCCGCCGAAGCTTACTCGGTTGATGTGACGATGGGACTGGTGGTTCTGGATTCGGCGCCAGGCGCCGGCGTGACCGTGACGGCCGGCTTTCAGTTCGACACACCGGTCCGGTTCGACGCGGACCGACTGGAGGTGACCCTGGAAACCTTCGGCGCGGGCCGGATGGCGGCGATCCCGCTGATCGAGGTCCGGGTCTGAGATGCGTGACATTCCAGAGGAAATGGCCGCCCGCATCGAGAGCGGGGCGGCGATGCTCAGCCACGTGTGGATCGTGGACCGTGAGGAGGGCGACCCGCTCGGCTTCACCGATCACGATCGGGACCTGAGCATCGACGGCGTCTCGTGCCGGGCTGCGAGCGGGTGGACGCAGGGCGTGGCTGACGCGGCCGAGGGACTGGCCCCGGGAAGTCTGGCGATCACCGGGGTGCTGGATGACGAGCGGATCGTCGAGACCGATATGACGGCAGGCTTGTGGGACGAGGCGAAGGTCTCCCTATGGCGTGTGGACTGGGAGCGGCCTGACCTGAAGGTCCTTCTGTACCGCGGGACGCTGAGCCGGATTCGCCGCGAGGGTAATAGCTTCACCGCCGAGATCGAAGGGCCGCTAGCGGCGCTGGAGCGGATCGTTGGGCGGACGTTCGGGCGTAGCTGCGACGCGGTGCTGGGCGATGCGCGCTGCGGCGTGGATCCGGCCGGGCGCAGTTGCGACAAGCGTTGGGAGACCTGTGTCGGGACCTTTCTGAACGGTATAAACTTCCAGGGATTTCCGGACATCCCGGGAGATGACTTCCTGACCGCCTATCCGGCGACAGGGGGCCTGCATGATGGCGGGAGCCGCCGGTGAGCGCGGTCGTGGTCGCGGCGCGCGCCTGGCTGGGTACGCCCTACCAGCATCAGGCCAGTGTGAAAGGCCAAGGCGCGGATTGTCTTGGCCTGGTGCGCGGGGTCTGGCGAGAGACGGTGGGTGGCGAGCCGGAGCAGACGCCGGCCTATCAGCCTGACTGGGCCGAGGTGGGTGGTGACGAAGCCCTGCTCGAGGCTGCGCAGCGGTGGCTGATCGAGAAGCCGGTCGCGGAAATGGCGCCCGGCGACGTGCTTCTGTTTCGGATGGTCCAGGGGGCTCCGGTGAAACACTGCGCGATCCTGAGCGACGTGGGCGGTCCGGAGACGAGGATGATCCACGCCTACTGGGGCCGGGCGGTGGTCGAGAGCTGGATGGGACCCTGGTGGCAACGGCGGCTGGCGGCGGTCTTCGCCTGGCCGGCGCCAGGCTTGGCTGAGGAGGGGAATTGATGGCGCAGGTGGTTCTGGGCGGTGTCGGGGGCTTGATCGGCGGCGGTGCGGGTCGCGCCGTCGGCGCGGCTCTGGGCGGCTTGGCGGATCGGGGTCTGATCGACGCTCTGTCGCCGGCGCGGCAACGAGGCCCTCGCCTCGAGACCTTGAAGGTCCAGTCGACGGCGGAAGGTGCGCCGATGTCCTGCGTGTTCGGCCGGGCGCGCCTGGCCGGGCAAATGATCTGGGCGGCGCGATTCCTGGAGCGGCGCAACGAAAGCGGAGGCGGCAAGGGCGGCCCACGCAGCGTGGACTATGCCTATTCCCTGAGCTTCGCGGTCGCCCTCTGCGAGGGGCCGATCGACGGGATCGGTCGCATCTGGGCCGACGGGCGGCTGATGGACCAGACGGGTGTGGCGATGCGCGTCTATCGCGGCACGGCGGATCAGACGCCTGACCCCCTGATCGAGGCCGTGGAAGGGGCAGCTCCAGCCTATCGTGGGACGGCCTATGTCGTCCTCGAGGATCTGCCGCTTGATGCGTTCGGGGATCGGGCGCCGCAGCTGAGTTTCGAGGTGTTCCGCCGGCCGCCTGGCCATGGGCTGGAGGAGATGCTGGAGGGCGTCTGTCTCATTCCGGGCGCGGGCGAGTTCGTGCTGGCGACAGAGCCAGTGATGCGCCGCGACGGTCTCACGAGGACGACGGTCGAGAATGGACGTCTAGGCAATGGTCGGACCGATCTGACCGTCTCGCTGGATCAACTCGAAGCGCATTGTCCGAACCTGAAACGGGTCAGTCTGGTGGTCGGCTGGTTCGGCGATGACTTGCGAGCCGGCCATTGTCACGTGAAGCCTGGCGTCGAACGACAGGACAAGTTGACCGAGCCACTCGTGTGGTCCGTCGCGGGCCTCTCTCGGGACGACGCCCATTTGATCTCAGAGGTCGATGGACGCCCCGCTTATGGGGGCACGCCCTCCGACGACAGCGTGAGACAGGCCGTGGCGGCCTTGAGGGCACGGGGCTGGGCCGTAACTCTCTATCCCTTCGTGTTCATGGACATCGCGGCCGACAACGACCTGCCCGATCCGTATGGCGGTGAGCGGCAGGCGGCCTATCCGTGGCGCGGGCGCATCAAGGGTGAGGACGGGCCGGATGCGACGGAGGAAGTCGCGGCGATGTTCGGAGGCGCGGAGGAATGGGGGCTGCGTCGGCTGGCGCTGCACTATGCGGCGCTGGCGGTCGAGACAGGCTGCGACGGGTTGCTGATCGGGTCCGAGATGCGGGGACTGACCTGGACCAGGGACGAGGCCGGCGGCTATCCGGCGGTCGATCAGTATCAGACGCTGGCTGCAGAGTGCCGCTTGGTCGTCGGTCCGGACGTGGCCCTGTCCTACGCGGCGGACTGGTCGGAATACGCGAACCATCGGCCCGGCGATGGGGCAGGCGATGTGGTCTTCCATCTGGATCCGCTGTGGGCGCACGAGGCGATCACCTATGTCGGGATCGACTGGTACCCGCCCTTGGGCGATTGGCGAGGCGGCGAAGGCGGGATCGACGCCGCCCTTTTCGCCGGGCCTGACGATCCTGCCTATCTGGTCGCTCAGATCGCCGGCGGCGAGTGCTTCGATTGGTACTATGCGAGTGACGCGGATCGGGAGACGCAGACGCGCACGCCGATCATCGACACCGCGCATGGAGAGGATTGGATCTTTCGAGCCAAGGACCTGAAGGCATGGTGGTCCAGCGCGCACCACAATCGACGGGGCGGGGTTCGCGACACGGCGCCGACCGCGTGGATCCCCGAGATGAAGCCGATGCGGCTCACCGAGTTCGGCTGCGCGGCGGTGGATCGGGGCGGCAATGCACCGAACCTGTTCCCGGATCCCAAGTCGTCCGAGAGCCACCTGCCGCCATTTTCAACCGGCAGCCGTGACGATCGGATGCAAAGACGAGCGCTGGAAGCGGTGCTGGGCCATTTCGCCGAGCCCGCCAACAATCCCGTATCGACGGTCTACGGTCTGCCGATGATCACTGGCGCTGATGTCTGGTGCTGGGATGCTAGGCCTTATCCGGCCTTTCCCGCACTCAAAACGGTCTGGGCCGATGCCGGAGCCTGGCGCACAGGTCATTGGCTAAACGGGCGAGTCGGCGGCGGAACCAGGCGCATGCTCGCCGCCATTCTGAGGCGCGGAGGACTGAGCGAAGCCGACTTCCTGGTCGCCGAGCCATCGGGTGCGGTGGAAGGCTATGTCATCGATCGGCCGATGCGTACGCGTGACGCATTGGAACCGTTGTTGCAGGTCTTTGGCATGACGGCGGCGGAACGCGGCGGGATCGTGAATCTTCTCGGCGCGGAGGCCGAAGCGCACTCCCTGGCGATAGACGCGCTCGCGGTCAGGAATGACGGACCTGGCCTGACGCAGACGCGCACGCTGTCCGAAGGGTTGAGCGCCGTGAGGGTCCGCCATATCGACGAGGGTGCGGACTATCAGACCGGCGCCGTGGTGGTCCGCAGCCAAACCATTGGGAATGGAGGCAGCCTCGACTTCGACCTGCCTGCGGTTTGCGGCGGGGACTTAGCGAAGGCTCTAGGGGCGCGGCTTCTGAGCGGCGAAGGCGCGGCTCGGCTGAGCGTGGCCCTGGGACCGCTGGCGACTCTTTCGTTCGAGCCGGGAGACGCAGTGGTGGTCGAGGGCCAACCGGGCGCGTGGCGCGTCGAGCGGTTGAGCGTGGACGAGCATCCGACGGCCTGGCTGGCTCCCCGGGTCGGCCCGATGTTTGTGTCCGAATCCGTGGTGTGGCGTCTGGGAGACTCCGTCGAGAGGCCCGGGACCCCGTTTGTAGAAATCCTTGATCTGCCGCCGCTTCCCGGCACGGAAAGCGACGACCGTCCGATCGCTGCAGCGGCGGTCGAGCCATGGCGTTCGATGAGCATTCATATCGGCGAGACAAGCGACACTTTGACCCTGCGCGGTGTGGTCGCCGTTCCGGCGACGGTGGGAGAGTTGACGGCTCCTTTGCCGCCCGGGGTCCTGCATCGATGGGACGAAAGCAACTCCGTCCTGGTTCGGCTGGAGGGGCGTGTTCCGACATCGGCGAACGAGATGGCCGTACTGAGCGGTGCGAACCTGGCGGCGGTGCGGACGACGCTCGGATGGGAGATTCTGCAGTATCGGCATGCCGACCTGATCGGTGACGCGCTATGGCGATTGAGCGGACTTCTTAGGGGCCAGCAGGGAACCGAGACCGAAATGGCTCCGGGAGCGGCGACGGGGGCATTCGTCGTGCTGCTCGATGCCCGAATGGGTCGGTTCAAGACGGGGGTGCAGGAGCGCGGTCTGGAGCGAACGGTCAGGGTCGGTCCCGAAGGCCTGGCCCCGGGCGGATCCGGCTTCGCTCGGAAGACCTGGACCCCGCGAGGTTTGCATGGTCGTCCCTGGAGCCCGACGGGCTTGCACGCATCCTCCAAGGAGGGGGGCGTGGGCGTCAGCTGGACGCCACGGGTACGGGTCGGCGGCGACGTCTGGGACATGGAGCCCGTCGCGGTCGATCCGTCGCGCTTCCGCGTCCGCGTGACCGATGGCGGGGTCGAGCGCAGGGTGTTCGAAGTGGAGGATGCCACGCTTCTCTACAGCGCTGACGATATGGCGGTCGACTTTCCGTCGGGCATGCACGCTGCCGAGATCCATGTGGCGCAGTTCGGGGCGGCCTTTGGCTGGGGCGTGGAAGCCTCGACGCGGTTGATCGCCTGAAAAACATTGCGCCGCACACCGCATGCCTTAACTGACGGAACGCAGGCCGGTCGCGTGTGTGCGCCGGATTCGAAGGAGCAGCGACGGCGTGGCGGGTGATCCCTACAAGGAACTGGGCGTATCCAGGGGAGCGAGCGCCGCCGACATCAAGGCCGCGTTCCGCAAGCTGGCCAAGGAACTGCACCCCGACAAGAATCGGGGCGACACCGCGACCGAAGAGCGGTTCAAGCGGGTGTCGGCAGCCTTCGACCTCCTGAACGATCCCGACAAGAAGTCGAAATACGACAGCGGCCAGATCGACGCGGACGGCCAGCCTCAGTATCGCGGCTTCGGCGGCCAATCGGCTGGCGCCGCGGGCATGGGAACAGGCGGCTTTGGCGGCTTCGGTGCAGGCGGGCCGGGGGGACCAGGCGGACGTGCGGCCTTCGAGGATCTGGATCTCGATGACATCTTCGGCCGGTTCGGCGGCGGCGGGAGGGGACGCGCGGCGGGCTTCGGGCGAGGCCAGGATGTCCGCGCCACGCTTGAAATCAGCCTCGAGGACTCCATCGGCGGAGCGACCCGGCGCATCCAGTTTTCCGACGGACGGACGCTGGACGTCGCCATTCCCAAGGGGGCGACCAACGGCCAGACCATCCGCCTGCGCGGGCAGGGAACGGCGGGGCGAACCGAGCCGGGCGACGCCCTGATCGAACTGCGGATCGCACCGCATCCCGTGTTCAAGGTCGACGGCGCGGACCTGACCATGGACTTGGCCATCTCCATTCCCGATGCGATCCTGGGCGGCAAGGTCGAGTGCCCGACGCCGGACGGCACGGTGTCCGTGACCGTGCCCAAGGGGTCGAACTCCGGCCAGACGCTTCGTCTCAAAGGGCGGGGTGCGTTCGCCGGGGGCGCGCGGGGCGACCTGAAGGCGCGCCTGATCCTGACGCTGCCCGACACGATCGATCCGATCCTGGAGCGCGTCGCCGAAGACTGGCGCGCGAACCGCCCCTACAAGCCGGGCAAGGGCTGATGGTCGCCAGGCCGAACGTGAAACCGGTCCGGCCCTGGTTCGCGGCGGGGCCGACGGCCAAGCGGCCTGGGTGGTCGTCGCAGGCCTTGCCGCACGACCTGCTGGGGCGCGGCATCCGCGCTCCTGAGGTCGTCGAGCGTTTTGCGTACGGGCTTCGTTTGACCAAGGACGTTCTCCAGGTCCCCGGCGACTGGGTGCTGACCTATCTGCCGGGATCCGACACAGGCGCGGTCGAGGCGGCGCTGTGGAACATGCTGGGTGAACGGCCCGTGCAGGTCATGGCGTTCGAGAATTTCGGCAAGCAATGGGCCATCGACGCCAAGGATCACCTGAAGCTCGACGATCTGGACATTCTGGAAGCCCCGTGGGGTCGGTTCCCGGACGTGTCGAAGGTCGATCCGAAGAAGGACCTTGTCTTCCCGTGGAATGGCACAACTTCCGGCGTGAAGACGCCGGGCGTGGACTGGATCGCGGAGGATCGCGAGGGGATCGTGATCTGCGATGCGACCTCGGCGGCCTTCGCCATGCCGATGGATTTCGCCAAGCTCGATGTCGTGACCTTCTCCTTTCAGAAGGCGCTGGGCGGAGAGGCCGGCATAGGGGTGGCGGCGTTGTCGCCGCGCGCGGTGGCCCGGCTGGACGGTTACGAGCCGCCCCGCGCCGTGCCCAAGGTCCTGCGTCTGCGCGACGCCAAGGGATTTGACCGGGCCTTGGCCACAGGGTCGATGATCAACACCTTCTCGCTGTGGACGCTGGAAGACTGGATCGACGCCCTCGAGTGGGCGAAGGGCGCGGGCGGGCTGGACGAACTGATCCGACGCACGAATGCGAATGCGGCGGCGCTGGATGAATGGGTGCTGCGGACGGCCTGGGTCGATTACCTGGCCGAGGATCAGGCGATCCGATCGACGACCTCGGTTTGCCTCAAGATCGTCGATCCGCGTGTCACGGCATTGGACGACAGCGAACGCCAGGCCTTCGTGAAGCGGATGAAGGCGCTGCTTGAGGCCGAAGGCGCGGCGTTCGACGTGGAGAGCCATCGCAATGCGCCCGCGGGTCTGCGTGTCTGGTGCGGCTGCACCGTCGAAACCGACGACATCGTCGCCGGTGCGCCGTGGCTGGACTGGGCGTTCCAGACCGCCGCCGGCGAACTTCGGCCCTAAATCGTCTCGCTCAGGACGACATCACGCGATTCCCCCGCTATAGGCTGCGCCCGCATTCTAGCGGAGACGTGCCTTGGCGAACGTAGCGGTGGTCGGAGCCCAGTGGGGCGACGAGGGCAAGGGCAAGATCGTGGACTGGCTGTCCAACCGCGCCGACATCATCGTGCGGTTCCAAGGCGGCCACAACGCCGGCCATACGCTGGTCGTGGACGGCAAAGTCTACAAGCTGGCCCTGCTCCCTTCGGGCGTGGTGCAGGGGAAGCCCTCGATCATCGGCAATGGGGTCGTCGTCGATCCCTGGCACCTGATCGGCGAAATCGAGAAGATCGAGGCCCAGGGCGTCGCCATCAATCCCGACATTCTAACGATCGCCGACAACGCCTGCCTGATCCTGCCGATCCATCCGGCGCTGGACGTGGCGCGAGAAGCCGCCGCGAGCGCCCCGGGCGCCAAGATCGGTACGACGGGACGCGGCATCGGCCCGGCCTATGAGGACAAGGTCGGGCGTCGCGCCATCCGCGTCTGCGACCTCGCCAACGCCGACGACCTGAAGGTCAAGATCGAGCGACTGCGTTCGCACCACGATCCGCTGCGCGCCGGCCTGGGCATGGACCCGATCGATCCGGAAGCGCTGCTGGCGCAGCTGCTGGAGATCGCGCCGAAGATTCTGCCCTATGTGAAGCCGGCTTGGCGCGTGCTGGATCAGGCTCAGAAGGCGGGCAAACGCGTGCTGTTCGAGGGTGCGCAGGGGGCCTTTCTTGACGTCGATCACGGCACCTACCCCTATGTGACCTCGTCCAACACCGTGGCCGGACAGGCGGCGGCGGGATCGGGCATCGGCCCGCGCGGCGTGGGCTATGTGCTGGGGATCGTGAAGGCCTACACCACGCGGGTCGGCGAGGGGCCGTTCGCTTGCGAGCTCAACGACACGGTCGGCCAGCATCTGGCGACCGTGGGTCGCGAGGTCGGGGTCAACACTGGCCGGGCGCGTCGGTGCGGCTGGTTCGACGCCGTGCTGGTGCGGCAATCCGTGGCGATCAACGGCATCGACGGCATCGCCCTGACCAAGCTGGACGTGCTTGACGGGCTGGAGACGCTGAAGATCTGCATCGGCTATCGCGTCAACGGCGAGGTGCTGGACTATCTCCCTTCCAGCCTGATGGATCAGGCGGCGGCGGAGCCGGTGTTCGAGGAACTGCCGGGCTGGACAGAGAGCACGGCCGGCAGCCGCAGTTTCAAGGACATCAACGCCAATGCCATCAAATACGTACGGCGCATCGAGGAACTGATCGGCGCTCCCGTGGCCCTGTTGTCCACCAGCCCCGAACGGGACGACACCATCCTGATGCGAGATCCTTTCCAAGGCTAAGAAAGCCGTTCCGGCTCAACGGGACCTTAACCGGAGCCCGGTTAGGGATAATGCTCGTCTCGCCGGAGTACCCGCTTGTTCGCAGCCGACGCCAAGACCCTGAACCGCATCCAGCCGGTCGTGCGACGCGTCCTGATCGCCGACCCGAACATGGCGTCTGCGCGGCTGCTGTTGGACATCATGAAGAGCCTAGGCGCGCGCGAGGTCGTGACCGAGTCCGACGAAAGCCGAGTATTGGACCATGCGCGCGAGATGGAGCCGGGTCTGATCTTCACCGAGAGATCGGGCGCGCGACTGGACGGCGAGCGGTTGGCCAGGAACATCCGCCGCTCGAACCTGGCGTGCCGCCGCGCCCCCATCATCATGATGACTGCCGATGCGACCGCGTCCTCGATCAAGGGCGCGCGCGATGCGGGCATCCACGAGTTCCTGAGAAAACCCTTCACGTCGGCCGACCTGTTCCGGCGGGTCGAGAACGTGGCGCTGAAGCCGCGCGACTGGATCGAGGCCGTCGGCTACGTCGGTCCCGATCGCCGCCGGTTCAACTCGGGCGAATACGCCGGTCCGCAGAAGCGTAAGGCGGACAAGCCCTCGACGCCGGCGGCCGCCGCTCTGGCCGTCAAGGATCAGGCGCTGCGAATCCTGGCGGCCTCCCTCGCCCAGTTCGACAACGATCCGATGCAGGCCGTCCGGGCGGTCAAGCAGCAGGCGGAAACCCTGAAGGCGCTCGCCATCAAGACGTCCGACGCCCGGCTGGCGGTGGCCGCCGCTGGCCTGGAAGGGGTCATGTCGCTGGGCGCCCCGACCAAGGCGACCTTGGCGGGTCCGATCGGCGCTATTCTGGCTCTGGCCGAGCCGGGCGCGGAACTGACTCGAGCCGGCTGACGATTGCGACTACCGACTAGCAGAACAGGCGCGCGGTGTGCCGCGCGCCTGTCTTCGCATGACCGCACTAGATCCGTCGATTATGCGTCGACGAGGTTCCGCTCCTCGGCGGCCGCGCGCATGGCCTTCTGCAGCTTCTCGAACGCGCGAACCTCGATCTGCCGCACACGCTCGCGCGACACGCCGTATTGGCCGGCCAGCTCTTCCAGAGTCACCGGATCGTCCTTCAGGCGACGCTCGGTCAGGATGTGCTTCTCACGGTCCGTCAGCTCGCCCATGGCCTCTTCCAGCAGGCTCATGCGGATCGACTTCTCTTCGTCGTCGGCCAGCTGGGTCTCCTGCGAGACGGCATTGTCGTCCGACAGCCAGTCCTGCCACTCCGACTCGCCATCCACGCGCAGGGGCGCGTTCAGAGAGGCGTCGCCGCCGAGACGGCGGTTCATGTTGGTGACCTCTTCCTCCGACACGCCCAGCTTTGTGGCGATGGCCGAGAGATGTTCCGGATGCAGGTCGCCTTCCTCGAAGGCCGAGATCTGGCTTTTGGCCTTGCGCAGGTTGAAGAACAGCTTCTTCTGCGCCGCCGTGGTGCCCATCTTCACGAGGGACCAGCTGCGCAGGATATATTCCTGGATCGAGGCGCGGATCCACCACATGGCGTAGGTCGCCAGGCGGAAGCCCTTGTCCGGGTCGAACTTCTTCACGGCCTGCATCAGGCCGACGTTGCCTTCCGAGATCACCTCGCCGATCGGCAGGCCGTAGCCGCGATAACCCATGGCGATCTTGGCCACGAGGCGAAGGTGGGACGTCACGAGACGGTGCGCGCTCTCGGAGTCCTGATGCTCGGTCCAACGCTTGGCGAGCATGAACTCTTCGTCCTTGCTCAGCATCGGGAATTTGCGGATTTCGGTCAGGTATCGCGACAGTCCCTGTTCAGGCGACATCACCGCGAGTGATTTCATGGCAGTCATTTGGTCCCTCCGAACCTAGATCAGAGCAGGCTCTGCGGCTCCGGCCACCGAATGTGCGCCGGGGTCCTCACCCCTCAACCGGACAAGTAGCTATGGGTTGCCGTCTTTGTCAGAGGCGGATCGTCACACCGAAGCGTGACCGTGTCCCAGGCGCCACTTGCGCCGATGAAGGGCTGTATAGCGGATAGTCAGTCCTTAATCAAGACTTACATGTCCGCTTGGCGTGATTAACCCGGACGCGACCGGCTCCAGGCTCGACCATGAGGTTGAAACGGCCACCGTCGAGCTCAGATCCCGAGAATGTCGCGGTATCTCGGATGCACCGCCTCGGCATGTTCCGGGTGCTTCTGCAAATAGGCCGAGAAGAACGGACAGACCGGCAGGATCAGCAGACCGCGTTCCTTGGCGTCCGCCAGGACGTGCTTGGCGAGACGGCTGGCAATGCCCTGACCCTCCAGCGCCTCGGGCACCAAGGTCTCGGTGATCATCAGATTGGGTTCGGACAGGTTGTAGGTGACCACGGCCACCTGATCGCCGACCGGCAGCTCGTAGCGGTGCAGTTCGGTGTTGTCGCGGATCGTGGCGTCGGTCATGGCGGGGGCTCTCAGAGGGCGGCGAGGAGGGTCTCGAGCGTCTGCATATCAGGTGGGAGCGCCGTCTCGAACCGCAACGCGTCGCCGGTCACCGGATGGACGAAGCCCAGCACCGCCGCATGCAGGGCCTGCCTCGTCAGCCCCGCCTCCGCGATCGAGGCCTTCACCGCGCCAGCGGGACTGCCCGAGCCATAGACGGCGTCCCCGAGGATCGGGGACCCCTTCGACGCCAGATGCACTCGGATCTGGTGCGTCCGCCCCGTATGCAGGGTGCAGGCGACCCGTGCGGCGAGCGGCGCGGTGCCGGCCTTGGCAGGCACGCCGTAGCGAGCCTGCACTATATAGTCGGTGACGGCGTTGCGACCTCCCGCCTTCAGCACCGCCATCTTCTTCCGGTCCGATGACGAGCGCCCGATCTGAGTCTCGATCCGGCCACGCTCGGGCGAGGGGGCGCCGCGCGTCAGGGCGATATAGGTCCGCTCGATGTCGTGCGCCGCGAACAGTTTCGACAGGCCCGCATGCGCCCGGTCGGACTTGGCCGCGACCATGACCCCCGAGGTGTCCTTGTCCAGCCGGTGCACGATCCCCGGCCGCGCTACTCCGCCAATCCCCGACAGCGATGCGCCGCAATGATACAGCAGGGCGTTGACCAGCGTTCCGTCCGCCGTCCCCGGCGCCGGGTGCGCCGCCATGCCTGGCGGCTTTTCGATGACGATCAGGTCAGCGTCCTCGAACAGCACCGTCAGCGGTATCGCCTGGGGCAGGGGCGTCGCCGAGGCCACCGGCGGCAAGGCGATGGCATAGGTCCCGACCGCCGCCTTGGAGGAGCCGTTGGTCAGCACCGCCCCGTCCCGGCTCACCGCGCCCTCGGCGATCAGGGTCTGGATCCGCGCCCGCGACAGGTCGGGAACGACATCGGCCAGCGCCTTGTCCAGGCGCTGGCCGGCGACCGTCACCTGGACGGTCAGAAGCTCGCCGTCGGACGCGTCGTCCGGATCGGCGTCGTCGTGGATGTCGTTCAGGACGCGGCCTTCATCTCGCGGCCGTAGACCGGATCGAGGTCGCCCTTGGCGTAGCGCTTGGCCATCTGAGCCGTCGACATGGGCCTGATGTTCGAGGCCATGCCCTCGCAGCCGAACTCCTGGAAGCGCTGGATGCAGACCTTGCGCATCGCCTCCTTGGCCGGCTTCAGATAGGCGCGCGGGTCGAACTCGCCGGGCTTTTCGGCCAGCACCTTCCGGATGGCGCCGGTGATCGCCATGCGGTTGTCGGTGTCGATGTTGATCTTGCGCACGCCGTGCTTGATCCCGCGCTGGATCTCCTCGACCGGCACGCCCCAGGTCTGGGGCATTTCGCCGCCGTACTGGTTGATGATGTCCTGCAGGTCCTGCGGCACCGAGGACGAGCCGTGCATGACCAGATGGGTGTCCGGCAAGCGGCGGTGGATTTCCTCGATCACGTTCATGGCCAGGACGTCGCCGTCGGGCTTGCGCGTGAATTTGTAGGCGCCGTGCGAGGTGCCCATGGCGATGGCGAGCGCGTCCACCTTGGTGCGGCTGACGAAATCCACCGCCTGATCCGGATCGGTCAGCAGTTGCGAGTGATCCAGCTTGCCCTCGAAGCCGTGACCGTCCTCGGCCTCGCCCATGCCGGTCTCCAGCGAGCCCAGCACGCCCAGCTCGCCCTCGACCGAAACGCCGCAGCTGTGGGCCATCTCGACCACCCGGCGGGTGACGTCGACGTTGTAGTCGTAGTCGGCGGGCGTCTTGCCGTCTTCCATCAGCGATCCGTCCATCATCACCGAGGTGAAGCCATACTGGATGGCGGTGGCGCAGGTCGCCGGGCCGTTGCCGTGGTCTTGGTGCATGCAGACCGGGATGTGCGGATAGAGTTCGGTCAGGGCGTCTATCAGGCGCGCCAGAACGATGTCGTTGGCGTAGCTGCGGGCGCCGCGGCTGGCCTGGATGATGACCGGCGCGTTGACGGCCTCGGCCGCCTCCATGATCGCCAGACCCTGTTCCATGTTGTTGATGTTGTAGGCCGGCAGGCCGTAGTCGTTCTCGGCGGCGTGGTCGAGAAGCTGTCGCAGCGTGATGCGCGCCATGAGAGGAAACTCCTGAGATCTTGTTTTTTGCCGGTGTAGCCGCCGGCCGGCCTCAAGTCACGCAGTGTTACAGCCAATCAGGCGCGCAGCGCCTCGACGCCGGGCAGGGCCTTGCCCTCCATCCATTCCAGGAAGGCGCCGCCCGCGGTGGAGACGAAGGTCATGTCGTCCACGACCCCTGCGTGGTTCAGGGCCGAGACGGTGTCGCCGCCGCCGCCGACCGCGATCAGGGTTCCAGCCTTGGCCAGGGCCGCCGCATGCTGGGCGACTGCGACCGTAGCTGCGTCGAAAGGCTGCACCTCGAACACGCCGAGCGGCCCGTTCCAGATCAGGGTCTTGGACGCCGTGATGGCCTCGACCAGCCGCGCCACCGTGGCCGGACCGGCGTCCAGGATCTTGTCGTCGGCGGACAAGCTATCGCCGGCCGTAACAGGGCGGCTCTGTGCGCCCGGCTTGACCTCCGTCGCCACGACGAAATCGACGGGCAGCAGGAGCTCGCAGCCCTTCACCTTCGCCTCGTTCATGATCTCGCGGGCGGTGTCGGCCATGTCGCGTTCGGCCAGCGAGCCGCCGATGTCGACGCCTTGCGCGAACAGGAAGGTGTTGGCCATGCCGCCGCCGATGGCGAGGCGATCGAGCTTGCCGACGAGGTTCTTGAGCAGGTCGAGCTTGGTCGAGACCTTGGCCCCGCCGACGATGCCGATGACGGGCGTCTTCGGATTGCCGAGCGCCGCGTCCAGGGCCTCCAGCTCGCGCCGCATCGATTCACCGGCATAGGCGGGCAGGTGATGCGCCACGCCCTCGGTCGAGGCGTGGGCCCGGTGGGCGGCCGAGAAGGCGTCGTTGACGTAGAGGTCCGCCAGTTCCGCCAGGCTGGTCGCGAACTCGGCGTCGTTGGCTTCCTCGGCCGCGTGGAAGCGGACGTTTTCCAGCAGGACCACGCCGCCCGCGTCCAGATCGGCGATGGCCGCATGGGCCGGGCCGCCGACGCAATCCTCGGCGAACCGCACCGGCGCGCCCAGCAGTTCGGACAGGGGCTGGACCAGGGGCTTCAGGCTCATCGACGGCACGACCTGACCCTTGGGCCGGTCGAAGTGGGCGAGAAGGGCGACCTTGGCCCCCGCCTGGCGCAGTTTTTCGATCGTCGGCAGGGCGACCCGCAGCCGGGTGTCGTCGGTGACCTTGCCGCCCTCCATCGGCACGTTGAAGTCCACGCGGACCAGTGCGGTCTTGCCGGCGAGAGAACCGGCGTCGTCGAGGGTGCGGAAGGTCATTGTGGGATTAGTTGTCCGTTGGAGATCGTGAAATGTGTCAGTCGGCTCTTATCAGCCCATCGAAGCTCGACGCGAGCCGGATCGAAACTCTTGATCCAGTCGATATCCGCAAGTTTCTCGGCTTGGTCTTCGTTGATCTCTATTATTTTTGAGCCGCACCATCGGTCGTCGGCGAAGTAGACCGCAAGAGCGAAGCGCCCGGCTAGCCAGTCGTCGGCCAAGGCGATCCCTTGTGAGGCGATCACGGCTGGATCATCGGTCGGCGGCAGGGTCCAATCTGGAAAGTGGGTGTCCCAGAGACGGAGCTCGACTGTCAGTTCTTCGTCCCAAGTGTGGAGGACTACGGGCTCGATTTCACGATCGCCGAATTGGTCTACAGTCAGAACCAGATATCCCGGCTCCCACCACATCCACTTACCTTGATGCTCGTCAGCCCAAGGCTTGATGGCGGCATAGATGTCTGCAGACCACGCGCTGACCGGCTGGTCAGGCGTGGCCGCATACGGAATCCCGATGGTCTCGGGATCAGGCACTTTTACAGGAACTTCGCCATCACCAGCGCGGTGTCGCTCATCCGCGTCGCGAAGCCCCACTCGTTGTCGTACCAGCTCAGCACGCGGGCCAGCTTGCCGTCGACGACCTGGGTCTGGGGCAAGGCGGCGGTCGATGAGGCGGCTATGTGGTTCAGGTCGTGCGAGACCAGAGGGTCGTTGGTCGTGAACAGCACCCCCTTCATCGGACCGTCGGCGGCGGCCTGCAGGGCGGCGTTGATCTCTTCGACCGTGACCTCGCGGCCGGCCACCACCTTCAGATCGACGACCGAGACGTTCGGCGTGGGGACCCGGATCGACGATCCGTCCAGCTTGCCCTTCAGTTCCGGCAGAACCAGGCCCAAGGCCTTTGCAGCGCCGGTCGAGGTCGGGATCATCGACAGGGCGGCGGCCCTGGCGCGGTACAGGTCCTTGTGCATCGTATCCAGCGTCGGCTGGTCGCCGGTGTAGGAATGGATGGTGGTCATATAGCCGCGCTCGATGCCGAATAGGTCGTTCAGCACCTTGGCCACGGGAGCCAGGGCGTTGGTGGTGCACGAGCCGTTGGAGACGACGATGTCGTCGGCCGTCAGGGTCTCGTGGTTGACCTTGTAGACGATGGTCTTGTCGGCGTTGTCGCCGGGCGCCGAGATCAGGACGCGCTTGGCGCCGGCCTTCAGGTGGGCCTCGGCCTTGTCACGGGCGGTGAAGATGCCGGTGCACTCGAACGCGATGTCCACGTTCAGGTCCTTGTGCGGCAGGTTGGCCGGGTCGCGCTCGGCGGTGACCTTGATCTTGCCCAGACCCACGTCGATCCAGTCGTCGCCATGCTCAACCGTGCCGGGGAAGCGGCCGTGGACTGAGTCGTATTTCAGCAGGTGGGCGTTGGTGGCCACCGGGCCCAGGTCGTTGATCGCCACGACCTCGATGTCGCGACGGCCATGCTCGACGATCGAACGGAGGACGAGGCGGCCGATGCGGCCAAAGCCGTTGATGGCGACGCGAACGGTCATGGGCAGGTCTCCTGAAGCGGTGTTTCTCGTTGGGCGCTTCAATGGGACCGCCCGCGCCAGGGATCAACCCCGGACCCGTAACAAGGCGTGATGAACTGTAACGCTCAGGTCGCCAGAGGCATCCACAGCCGCGCTTCCAGCCCGCCTTCGGTCCGGTTGGCCAGGGTCGCATCCCCGCCCGCCGCCCGCGCCGCCTGACGCGCGACTGCGAGGCCCAGCCCCGCACCCCCGGTCTGACGATTGCGGGACCGTTCGCCGCGCTGGAAGGGCTCGAACACTGTCTCCAGCTCGTCCTCGGGCAGGCCGGGGCCGTCGTCGGCGATGGTCAGGACGGCGCTGTTGTCCGACCGCACCATCTCGACCGAGGCGGCGTCGCCGTACTTCAGCGCATTGTCGATCAGGTTGGCCACGGCCCGCCTCAGCGCCGCCGGGTCCCCCTCGACGATCAGTCCCGGATCGCCGGAGAAGGTCACGGCCGCCCCGGTCTCCGCGAACCCCGCCGCGCAGTCGGCGGCAAGCTGCGACAGGTCCAGCCGCTCGCGCCGTTCCGCCTGGACCTCGCCGCGCACGAAGGCCATGGCCTGGCCGATCAACCCGTCCATCTCTTCGACATCGGCCGCCATTTTGTCGCGCAGGGCCGCCGGGACCTGTTCGGCCCGGAACCGGAGCCGAGTCAGCGGTGTCCTCAGATCATGGGCGATGGCGGCGATGGTCTGGGTCCGCTGGCGCATATGGCCCCGGATCGAGGCCTGCATGTCGTTGAACGCCCCGATGGCGGTCCGCACCTCCGACGGCCCCGACGGGACCAGCGGCGGCGCGTCTGGATCGGCCCCCAACCGCTCGGCGGCCGCGGCGAACTGGCGGATCGGCCGGGTCAGTCTGCGCGCCATCAACCAGACCAGCGGCGCCAGGATCAGGGCGGTGATGCCCAGGGCGATGAGCAGCCGCATCTGCCACGGATCGATCAGGCCGCGCGGCGGCTCCACCGTCGCCCAGCGCCCGTCGTCGAGCCGCACCGCCGCCGAGAAGGGCGCGAAGGTCAGCCGGTCGGCTGTTACCGTGAACCGCGTCTGTCGGTCGCCCGAGGTGATGACCCGGACGCTGTCGGTCTCGGGCGGCGCGGAGCCGCCCGGCGCGGGCGCTCGCTGGGCCAGCAGCGCCCCAACCTGATCCATGATGGCCGCGCGGTCCGCGTCCGACGCCTCGCCGACGGTCCGGCGGGAGAAGACGACGCTGCGGTCGGTCTGGGCGATCACGGCGGGACCGGCCGCTCCAGGCCTCTCGGGCGGTCCCTCTCTGTTGAGGGCGAAGCCCGCCGGCCCCCGTTCCGGCAACCACACCCGCACGTCCTGCGGCCGGCGCCCCATACGCTGGGACAGGCCGCCCGCGATGGCGCGCTCGATCGGTCCCGGCGGCCGATCCTGCTGGGGCGGTTCGTTCGACAGTCGGCGCTTCAGCGCTCGACCGTCCGCCGTCTGCGCGGACCTGCCATACAGGGCGTCGGCGGCGGCGGCAATGCTGAAACCCGCCGGGCGCGGCGGCGGCGCCGTCAGGACGACGGCGAAGACCACGAGCTGTGACGCGACGACCGCGAACACGGCCAGGAGGGCGACCTGCACCAGCACCGACATGGAGCCGAGGGGAGAAAAGGCGCGGCGGCTCACGACCTCGCGCCCGCCCGATCGGCGCGCCGCACCCGGGCGTCGAAGCGATAGCCCTCGCCCCGCACGGTGGTGATCAGTTCGCGGCCCGAGCCGTCGTCGAGCTTCTTCCTCAACCGGCTGATCTGCACGTCCATGGCCCGATCGAACACATCGGTTTCCGACCCCCGCGCGGCTTCCAACAGCTGGTCGCGGGTCAGGACCCGGCCCGGCCGTTCGGCGAAGGCGCGCAGCAGGCCGAACTCGCCGGCGGACAGGGACACCACCTCTCCGCCCGGCTGCGACAGCTCGCGCCGCACCAGGTCCAGCCGCCAGCCGTCGAACATCAGGGCCGCGCCCGACGGCGCTTCCTCTTCGCGCGGACGACGCAGCACCGCCCGGATGCGCGCCAGCAGCTCCCTCGGATTGCACGGTTTGGCCAGATAGTCGTCGGCGCCCAGCTCAAGCCCGACGATCCGGTCTGTATCCTCGCCCATGGCTGACAGCATGACGACCGGCGGCGTCCCCGACAGGCGGCGCACGACCGACAGCCCGTCCTCGCCCGGCATCATCAGGTCCAGCACGATCAGGTCCGTAGGCCCTTCGGCCAGCGCCCGGTCCATCTCGGCCGCCGATGCCGCGCCGCGCGCCACATAGCCGTGCTGGCCCAGATAGTCGCACAGGACTTCGCGGATGCCGGGGTCGTCGTCGACGACGAGGATGCGAGGGGAGGGATCGCTCATGGCCGCCTACATGCCTTCTGAACCCGGCGGCGTCATTTCACCGCTGAAACAATTGATCCGGCGCCTGAAATACCCCTGCAAGCGGGTGATGGTCCAAGGACCGCATCAGAAATCGAGAGGAAGCCTCTTCATGTCCATCATCGCCGCCGCCCTGCTGGCCGCCCTGACCGGCGCCCCGGCCCAGGATGAGGCCCCCCGCGTCGAGACGCGCTCCGAAATCCGCATCGTCACCGCGGACGGCGAGGGCCCCGGCCGGCTCGACGCGGACGGCGACGGCGTGGTCACGCGCGAAGAGTTCGCCGCCCCCATGGGGACCGCCTTCGACCGCCTGGACGCCAACCACGACGGCCGCCTTTCGACCGAGGAACTGGCCGCCGGCCCGGGGCCGGGCGGTCCCGGTCGCAGCGTCATGATAACGGGCGGACCCGGCGGTCCGGGCGGTCCCGGCGGCCCGGGCGCGCACGATGTGCGCATCATCACCCGCGACGGCCCCGGCGGCCCCGGCATGCCGATGGGTTTCCATGGCGGTGGTCCGCGCGGCCCGGTCCAGATCTTCACCACCCGCATCGACCGCAACGGCGAGGGCGCCTCCGACGGCCCGCGCGAGCGGCAGGTCTTCGTGCGCCGCTTCGGGGGCCCGGAGGGCGACGGCCAGATGGACACGAACGGCGACGGCAAGGTCTCCGAGGACGAATTCCTGGCCCCGATGCGAGAGGCGTTCGGCCGAATGGACGCCGACCACGACGGTTTCCTGGACGAGGGCGAGGGCCATCGCGCGCCGCCGCCTCCGCCGCCTCCCGCCCGCTGAGAGACGCTTTCGTGACTTGAGGCGCGGCGGGACGCCGGTCTAGGCTGGTCGGGATGGTTCTCCCCGCCCGCCGCGCGTTCCTTTCGATAATCGCCGGCGCCGTCCTCCTTACGGGGACGGCGTTCGCGTCTGCGCCGGCCGTCGCCCAGACGGTTCAGGCCGCCGCGCCCGCGCCGTCCCGCGACCGGGCCCGGATGAACGCCCGGGTGTTCGACACGGTCTGGAGCCTGGTCCGCCGCCAGTATTACGACCCCGCGCTGCATGGGCTCGACTGGAACGCCGCCCGTCAAACCTATCGCCCCCAGGCCTTGGCCGCCCTCGACGACCGCGCGCTCTACCGCACTCTCAGCACCATGCTGGATCAGCTGGACGACGAACATGCCGGCGCCATCTCCCCGGCCATGGCGCGTCGCCAGGACGAGCTGCGCACCCGCCGCGCCGTCATGGGCGTCTCCCTGGCCCGTCAGGACGGCGACGTCTGGCGCATCGAGTCCGTCCGCTCAGGCTCTCCCGCCGAGGAAGCGGGCCTGCAGCCGGGCTGGCTTTTGCAGACCGTGGACGGCCAGTCCTGGGGCGTCGACTTCGATGTCCGCGAAGGTCACCCGATCCAGCTCGACCTGACCGACGAGGCCGGCTCCGCCCACAGGGTCATGGTCACCCCACGCCTCATGGATCCCATCCCGGCCTTCAGCGCCGACCGCTCGCGCCCCGGCGTCTTGGTGCTCCGGGTCGAAGCCTTCGAATCCGGCCTCGGCCGCTGGCTGGGCCAGAGCCTCGCCGACCTGCCGCCCGAAACCGACGTGATCCTCGATCTGCGCGGCAATCCCGGCGGCCTGTTGATGGAGGCGGACGCGGCCTTGTCGTGCTTCCTGCCCGGCGACCGGCAATGGGCCACGCGGGTCTCGCGCAACGGCCGCCCGGCCGCACTGACGATCCTGGCCGGTTGCGGAGCGCTGGGCGGGCCTGTCACCAACGACGTGGCCCTGCTGGTCGACGGCTCCAGCCGCAGCGCCGCCGAACTGACCCCTGCCGCCCTGCAGGAAGCGGGTCGCGCGCTTGTGATCGGCGAGCACACCGCCGGCGCCGTCCTGATCTCTCAGGACACCCCCCTGCCGGACGGCGGTCGCATCACCCTGAGCCGCGCCGACTATCTGACGGCCGGCGGCGTGCGGCTCGAAAAGCGCGGGGTGGAGCCGGACATCGTCGTCACCCGGACGGCCGAGGATCGCCGCGCGGGCCGTGACCCGGCGCTGGACGCCGCCATCGCCGTCCTGGCTCTGGATCCGGAGGCACAGCGCGCGGCGGCCCGAGGGTCTGCGTTCTAACCTTCCTTTTCCCTTGCGGGACAAGGGAAGTTATCCGCGAACCACCCGCACCTTGCCGGCCGCTTCGGCCGCCCGCTCCCGCGCCTGATCCGTCGTCTCGCCGCGCGCCAGGGCCACGCCCATACGACGCCGCTCGAACGCCTCGGGCTTTCCGAACAGCCGGAGGTCCGCCGTCGGCACGCTCAGCGCATCGGCTACGCCGTCGAACGCGACGCCTTCCGCTTCCATCCCGCCATAAATCACCGCGCTGGCTCCGACCTCGCGCTGGCTCACATCGACCGGCAGGCCCAGGATCGCCCGCGCATGCAGCGCGAACTCGCTCAGCGTCTGGGTCGCCAGGGTCACCAGTCCCGTGTCATGCGGACGGGGCGACACCTCCGAGAACCAGACCGCGTCGCCCTTCACGAACAGCTCGACGCCGAACACGCCCAGGCCCCCCAGCGCCTCCGTCACCTTGCCCGCGATCTCCTGCGACCGCGCCAGCGCCGCCGCAGTCATCGCCTGCGGCTGCCAGCTCTCGACATAGTCGCCCTTGACCTGACGGTGGCCGATCGGCGCGCAGAAGTCGGTGACCACCGCCCCGTCCCGCATCGACCTCACGGTCAGCAGGGTGATCTCGAAATCGAAGTCGATCCGCCCCTCGACGATGACCCGCGCCGTCTCGACCCGCGCCCCGGACTGGGCGTAGGCCCAGGCGTTGGCCGCGTCCTCCAGTGCGTCGATGAAGGACTGCCCCTTGCCCGAGGACGACATGACCGGCTTCACGAAGACCGGCAGGCCGATCTCGTGCGCCGCCGCCGCCAGTTCTTGCGCCGATCCGGCGAAGGCATAGGGGCTGGTCGGCAGGCCCAGCTCCTCGGCCGCCAGCCGCCGGATGCCCTCGCGGTTCATGGTCAGCTGGGTCGCGCGCGCGGTCGGGATGACCCGCGCCATTCCCGCCGCCTCGATATCGGCCAGCACCTCGGTGGCGATGGCCTCAATCTCCGGCACGATGATGTGCGGCGCCTCGGCCATGATCACGCCGTTCAGAACCTGCGGGTCCGTCATCGGGATGACGTGCGACCGGTGCGCGACCTGCATGGCCGGCGCGTTAGGATAGCGGTCCACGACCACCACCTCGCACCCCAGCCGCTGCAGCTCGATCGCCACCTCCTTGCCCAGTTCGCCTCCGCCCAGAAGCATGACGCGGACAGCGGTCGCGGAGAGAGGGGTGCCGAGTTTCATCGTGTCGTCCTTACGCCGCCGGTTCGGCGGCTTCCTCTTCCTTGGGCGCCCAGTTGCCGGCCGCCTTGGCGGCCGTCAGGGCGTCGATCAGAGCTTGGGGCGCGCCCGCCGCCCGCAGCTCATCCGCCGTCAGATAGACCGTCCCTGCACAGGCCTGGACGACGTGCGCATAGTCCGCGTCGATCGCCACGCCGCCGTGTTCCGCATCGGCCCAGATTTTGAATCCCTGCCCCAATTCATCGGCAGGCTTCGGCTTCCAGACCTCCAGGCAGCCGCGACCTTCGGCGTCGCCGGGGGGCTCGTCCGCGATCATCTTGCGCTCGTACAGCGCTTCCAGCTGGGCCGAGCGGACATTGTAGACGTAGTCCGCAGGCATCCCCTGCTCAGCCGCGTCCTGCACCAGGCCCAGGCCGGGCAGCAGGGCTGGCCAGTTGACGCGCGCGCCCGTCGACAGATCATAGGTAATGGCCGTCTGCGACGTCGACGGAGAGGCGCCGCCACAATAGGTATCGAGGTGCTCGCGCAGCGTCACGTAAGCCGGGCCGATCATTGGCCGCGTGATCCAGCGCGACCAGCCGCCGCCCTGGCCGGCTTCATTGCCCATGCGGGCGCACTCGGCCGCATCGGCGGACGCTGCGGCATCCAGTCGATCCAGCTCGGCGTTGATGCGAACAATGGCGGGGCTGTCTCCGGCCAGGCGTGGCAGGGCCTCGACCTCCTCGGACAGTTTCGGCTTTTCAATCAGGGCGACGGCTGCCGCGGCGGGCGCGGCCGCCGCCTTCGTGTCCGCAGCCGGCTTGCAGGCCGCCAGCCCCAGCATAAGGGCCGCGATGGCCACGCTCGTGATCGTCTTCATGGTCAGCCGCCCCTCAGTGTGCCGGTTCGATCAGATCCCAGCCGTTGCCGTACAGATCTTCAAAGACCACCACTCTGCCATAGGATTCGTGCCGTGGCGTCTCCCGGAACCTGACCCCCGCCGCCAGCCATGCGGCATGGTCGCGCATCAGGTCGTCTGTCTCCAGGAAGAGCCAGACCCGACCGCCCGCCTGATCGCCCAGCCGGGCCCTTTGCGCGTCCGTGGTAGCGCGGGCCAGCAGAATGGAGGTCTCGCCGCCTTTCGGCGTGACCCGCACCCACCGCTTGCCGCCGCCCATGTCTGTGTCCTCGCTCAGGTCGAACCCCAGCACGCCGACATAGAAGGCGATGGCCTCGTCATAGTCGCGGACCAGCAGGCTGACCGCGCTTAATCGCATCAGAGCCGGGCCTTGGCCGCCGCCACGATTGCATCGGCGGTGATGCCGAACTCGCGGTACAGCACGTCCGCCGGGGCCGAGGCGCCGAAGCCGGTCATGCCGATGAAGGCGCCGTCCTCGCCGATGAACCGCTCCCAGCCCTGTTTGATCGCGGCCTCGCAGGCGACGCGCACCGTGCCCCGGCCGATGACCTGGGCCTGATAGGCGGCGTCCTGCTGTTCGAACAGTTCGAAGCAGGGGACCGAGACGACCCGCGTCGGCGTGCCTTCGCCTTCCAGCGTCTCGGCCGCCTTCAGCGCCAGCGGCATTTCGGTGCCGGTGGCGAACAGGGTGACTTTGGCCTCGCCGTTGGCGGCGCGCAGCTCGTAGGCGCCCCTGGCCGACAGGTTCTCGTCCGAGGC
Organism: Brevundimonas sp. NIBR11; assembly: GCF_027912535.1. Classification (NCBI taxonomy): domain Bacteria; kingdom Pseudomonadati; phylum Pseudomonadota; class Alphaproteobacteria; order Caulobacterales; family Caulobacteraceae; genus Brevundimonas; species Brevundimonas sp. NIBR11. Next base: position 536,501 of record NZ_CP115465.1, read on the forward strand.
CGTCACCCGCACCGCCGCCGTCTTCTGACGCGACAGGGCCATGGCCGACGGCGTCGCCTTGTGCTGCAGGGCCAGTTGCCAGCATTCGAAGGCCTCGACCGTATCGGCCGGCCGGAAAACCAGCAGGTTCGGGATCGCCCGCAGCGAGGCGAGATGCTCGACCGGCTGGTGCGTCGGGCCGTCCTCGCCCAGGCCGATGGAGTCGTGGGTCAGGACGTGGATCACGCGAATGCCCATCAGGGCCGCCATGCGGATGGCGTTGCGGCTATAGTCCGAGAACACCATGAAGGTGCCGCCGTAGGGGATGATGCCGCCGTGCAGCGCCATCCCGGTCATGGCCGCCGCCATGCCGAACTCGCGGATGCCCCAGTTGACGTAGCGCCCCTCATAGGTCGGAGCGTCGAAGATCGGCGTGCCCTTGACGAAGGTATTGTTCGATCCGGTCAAGTCCGCCGAGCCGCCCACCATCTCCGGCACGGCGCCGAACAGGGTCTCCAGCGCGGCGCCCGAAGCCTGACGCGTCGCCTGCGCCGGCTTGTCGACCACCAGCTGGGCGATCCCGGCGTTCAGGGCGTCGAAGGCGCCTTCCGGCAGGTCGCCCTTCATGGCGCGGGTGAAGTCGGCGGCCTGGGACGAGGCGGCCAGACGGGCCTCCCACGCCTTGCGGTCCTTGGACCCGCGCTTGCCGACCTTCTTCCAGGCTTTGTCGATGGCCTCGGGGATCACGAACGGCTCGTGGTTCCAGGCCAGGCCCAGACGCGTCGCGGCAATCTCGGCGGCGCCCAGGGCCGCGCCGTGGGTCTTGTGGCTGCCTTCCATCGTCGCCGCGCCGCGACCGATCTTCGTCTTGCAGGCGATCAGGGTCGGCTTGTCCTGACGGGTCGCCCACTGCAGGGCCGACTTGATCGCCTTCATGTCATGGCCGTCGACGGCCTTCACAGCCCAGCCCGAGGCCTTGAAGCGCGCCTTCTGATCGACCGCGTCCGACAGGCTGACCTTGCCGTCGATGGTGATCTCGTTGTCGTCCCACAGGACCGTCAGCTTGTTCAGCTTGTAGCGGCCGGCCAGGGCGATCGCCTCCTGCGACACGCCCTCCATCAGGCAGCCGTCGCCCGCGATGACCCAGGTCCGGTGGTCGACCAGGTCGTCACCATACTTGGCGGCCAGATGCCGCTCGGCCATGGCGAAGCCGATGGAGTTGGCCAGGCCCTGACCCAGCGGACCCGTCGTCGTCTCCACGCCCGGCATGTGGCCGTACTCGGGGTGGCCCGCCGTCTTGGACCCCCACTGGCGGAAGTTCGAAAGCTGCTCCGCCGTCGCGGCCTTGTAGCCCGTCAGGTGCAGCAGGGCGTAGATCAGCATCGAGCCGTGGCCCGCCGACAGGATGAAGCGGTCGCGGTCGGCCCAGTCAGGACGGCTCGCGTCGAACTTCAGAAATTTGGAGAACAGCACCGTCGCCACGTCCGCCATGCCCATCGGCATCCCGGGGTGGCCGCTGGCGGCCTTCTCCACCCCGTCCATCGCCAGGACGCGGATGGCGTCCGCCATCATCTTCGGGGTCGCTTTTTCGGGTGCGCCAGAGGGTGTGTCTGAAGGCTTGGCCACGGGCGGACCTTTCGTTGGGAGACGGAAAAGGGAGGCGCGCCGCTTTACCCCGGCGTCACGGCGGGTTCTATACGAAATCTGGAGGAAACGATGGCCGACGCCACGACAGCCGCGCGCGACAGGATCGACCGGGCCCTGGCCTTGCTGGAACGCAAGGTGCTGGACCTGAAGGCGCGCCCGGCCAGCGCTCCGGGGATCGCCGACGACGACCTGTTCGCCATTCCCACGCCGGCGACTCCTGACCAGCAGCGTCGCATCGCCGAACTGGAAGCCGCCGGTCGCGAAGCCTCGGCCGCCCTCGCCGCCGCCGCCATGGCCGTGCGCGATATTCTCAGCCGGGATGACGACTGATGGCGACGGTCACGGTCGAGATCAACGGACGCCCCTACGCCGTGGGCTGCGCCGACGGCCAGGAGGAAAGGGTTCGCATCCTCGCCAAACAGTTCGACGTCCATGTGCGTCAGGTCGCCGGCGACGTCGGCCACGTCGGCGACATCCGCCTCTTCCTCATGGCCGCCCTCGTCCTCGCCGACGAACTCCACGAGGTTCGAATGGGCGCAGGGACGGCCGCCCCCGCCGCGACCGCCGCCGCCCCGACCTCCGACACCGGCGTCGCCGAGGCCCTCAACGCCGTCGCCGCCCGCATCGAGAAGATCGCGCAGTCTCTTTAGGGTGGCCATTGTTCCGCCCCCGGTGAAGGACTATCTTGATCGACGGCGGGTCATGCTGTGGCTCTCGTCGAAGGCAACATATCCTCGCGGCCTTAATTCACTCGAAGGGATCTGCCCCTGTCCGACCTCGTGGGGTTGGGTATGCGGAGCCCACCTGGCTACCCAGGCTCGAGAGGATTCAAACCGTCCTTCACGGCTCTTACGGCGCCGCCACCCCACTTTCTTTGTGCGCTACCGTTCGCCGCATGGCGGCTCACTGCTTGAGCGCGGATTCGCTTGCGCGCTAATATTCGTGTGGTCGCCGCGCGATTGGCGGCCCGTCTGGTTCGGGAGATCGGCATGGTCGTCAAACGCGGCTGGTTTGGACCCAAGCGGTTCGGTTGGGGCGCGTCGCCCGCCAGCTGGCAGGGCTGGGCCGCGACCGGCGTCTTCATTCTGGCCATGCTCCTGACCGGCAACCTGTTGCGGGACGTAGCCTGGGTCTGGGCCCTGATGCTGGCCGAGGTTGCGATCTTCCTGGCCGTGGTCATCCTGACCTTCGACAAGAACGCCCGGACGCACGTCTGACCCTCCCGGACAAGGCCACCCTTCGCGCCGAAGCCCGCGTCGCCCGCCGCAAGCTGGCGACGCTGGAACCGCTCGCCGCCGAGCGCGCCGCCGCCCACGCCGAACAACTGCCCGCCGCCCGCTTCGTCGCCGTCTATCGGGCCATGGGTTCAGAGCTCGACCCCGAACCCCTGGCCCGCATCCTGATCGCCGCCGGGGCCTCGGTCTGCCTTCCGGTGGTCCATGAGCGCGACGCCCCGATGATCTTCCGCCGCTGGTCGCCCGGCGAACCGCTGGAGCTGGACGCCGCCGGCTGTCCCGCGCCCCTGCCGCTGGCCGAGACCGTCGATCCCGACCTGATCGTGACCCCGCTCCTCGCCTTCGACGACCACGGCGGTCGGCTGGGGCAGGGGGGCGGCTTCTACGACCGCACCTTCGCCGCGCGCCCCGAGGCCATGCGCATCGGCTTCGCCTTTTCCGGCCAGCGCGTCGATCGCCTGCCGATGGACCGGCACGATGTCGCCTTGCATGGCGTTCTGACCGAGACGGGCTATACCGCCGCCCGAAAGGTCTAACTCCCCATGCGTCTTGCCTTCTTCGGCGATGTGATCGGCAAGTCCGGTCGCGACGGTATCAGCGACCATCTGCCCGGCCTGAAGCGGGTGCTCAAACTCGATTTCGTGGTCGTGAATGCGGAGAACGCCGCCGGCGGTTTCGGCATCACCGAGAACACGGCGAAAGAGCTGTTCATGGCCGGCGCCGACTGCCTGACGCTGGGCAACCACTCGTGGGACCAGCGCGAGGCCCTGACCTATATCGTGCGCGAACCGCGCCTGATCCGCCCGGCCAACTATCCCCGGCTGATGGACGCACCCGGGGCCGGCGCCAATCTGTTCGAGACCCATTCGGGCCGTACCGTCCTCGTCATGAACGTGCTGGGCCGCGTCCACATGGACCCCCAGGACGACCCCTTCGGCGCCGTGGATCGCGAGCTCAACGCCGCCCCGCTGGGCCACGTCGCCGACGCCGTCATCGTCGACATGCACGCCGAGGCCACTTCCGAAAAGATGGCCATGGGCCATTTCTGCGACGGCCGCGCCTCCCTCGTCGTCGGCACCCATACCCACGTCCCGACCGCCGACTGCCAGATCCTGCCCGGCGGCACGGCCTACCAGACCGACGCCGGCGGCTGCTGCGACTATGACTCGGTCATCGGCAACGAGAAGGAAGAGCCCCTGCGCCGCTTCACGACCCGCGTCTCGGGCGGCCGCTACAACCCGGCCTCGGGTCCGGCCACCGTCTGCGGCGTCTATGTCGAGACCGACGACAAGACCGGCCTCGCCCTTCGCGTCGAACCCATCCGCGTCGGCGGCCGCCTCAGCCAGCACATCCCGCAAGTCTGAAGCGGCGCTGTTGACATCAAACGCCACGGCCCGCTCTCCTTCTCCTCCCTGATCGAGGCGGCGAAGGCCGACAACGCCTGGGGCGACGCCACCATCAAGACCCTGCTGGGCCGCCTGATGCGAAAGGGCCCCGTCCGCTCCGAACGCGACGACGGCCATCAACGGTATCACGCCGTCCCCAACCGGCCCGACTATCTTGCCGGAGAGGTGGACCCTCTGGTCGCCCGCCTCTTCCACGGCAGCCGCGACTCCCTCAAGGCCTTCCTCGAAGAGGCCTGAGCCTCAGGAGGTGGGCCGCCACGCCCGCATCTCGGCGATCTCGCGCGTCTGGGCAGCGATGACGGCCTGGGCCATCCGTCGCACCTCGGGATCCCGGCTCTCGCGCAGGGCGACCTCGGCCATCGCCACCGCGCCCTGATGGTGGGCGATCATCTTGGCGATATAGGCCTGATCCACCGTCTCGCCGGACGCCGCCGCCATCAGCCGGTGCATCTCGGCCTCCGATGCCGCGAAGGCCCGGTTCCCCGCGCCCGGATCGGCCGGCGCTCGATGCGCCGAATGATCCTCCGGCCTCGACACCGTCCCCTCGACCACGGTCGCCGCCTGGTTCTTGGTCGAGGCCTCCCGCATCGCCTGCTCCACGGGATCTCCGCCGCCGTCGCAGGCGGCGAGCAACAGGGGCAGGGCGGTCAGCAGGATGAGGCGGCGGACGGTCATGAAATCAGATCTTTCAGCGGCTGATCGGACGATCCAAGCCTTTTCCGCGCTCGACGCACCGTCGCACAATGTCGCGGTCTTGGCATGATCTCGAATTAGTTCATTCAGGCCGCTTGCGCTGTCGCCATCCGCCCATTTCGCGGGCGGATATTCAAAACTGTGTACCAGCCTCGCCGGCGACGACTTCGAACGAACTCGTCGAATTGGTCAGCGGGCCTCTAGGATGGCGTTGATGTCCCTCCAGGCGATCCGGACTCGGCGGACTGTGTTTTCGAGTCCGGGTCACGGCCTTCGTCAGGCGTCCTGAAGCCGCGGGCTCCCCGCCTCGACCACCATCGACTTGCGGGTCGTCAGCGTCCCTCGGCGATCCTGGACCTGATCCAGCACCTTGAAGTCCGTCTTCCACCGCTCAGGCGTCACTTCGCAGACCAGATATCCGCGCTGGGCGTTGTGGAATTTCAGCTGCGGGTTCGTCTCCTGGATCCGGATCGTATCGGCCCGCTGGTCGACCCCGTCGCCACCCGAACTGATCGAGGTGCCGACGAACTCCGCCGCGATCGGCTCGCCTTCGGGATTGCGGCCGTCGATGTACAGCTCCCCGGCATAGTTCTGGTGCTCGTCCCCGGTCAGGACCACGACGTTGTCGATCCGCCGCTGCTTGATGTGGTTCAGCACCCGCGCGCGCGGCACGCGGTATCCGGCCCAGCTGTCGGGGTTCACGCCGTAGTCGTCGCCCGTGTTCCGATCCAGGTCCATCACCATGATCTGCTGCGCCAGCGTCTGCCATCTGGCGTTCGACCGATTCAGCCCGTCGAACAGCCAGGCCTCCTGCGCCTGGCCCAGGACCTCGGCCTCCCGCCTGTCCAGATCGGAACAGCCCGCGTTCCACTGGTCGTTACAGGGTTGGTCCGAGCGATACTGGCGCGTGTCCAAGAGATGCATGTCCAGCAGGTCGCCATAGGTCGCCTTGCGGTACAGCTGCATCTGCGAGCCGCGCGGGAAGGCGGACCGGCGCAGCGGCATATGCTCGTAGAACGCCTGCATCGCCGCCGCCCGCCGCAGCAGGAAGACCTCGGCGGGCGAGCCCTCCTGATCGATGTCCGACACCCAGTTGTTGTCGACCTCATGGTCGTCCCAGACGCAGAACCAGGCCGCCGACTGGCGCGCCGACTGCAGGTCGGCATCCATCGTGTACTGGGCGTACCGACGGCGATAGTCGTCCAACGAATAGACCTCGCCCCCGTCGTGGACGCGCAGGTTCTCCTGCGTCGAGGTTCCGCCATAGATGCGGTTGCCGCGTCCCTCGTAGATGTAGTCCCCGTAGAAGAAGACGAAATCCAGGTCCTCGCCGGCCATCTTGCGGTGGGCGGTGTAGTAGCCGCTCTCGAACGCCTGGCAGCCCGCCACCCCGAACTTCACCTGGGCCAGGGCAGCGCCCGCGACCGGCGCCGTCTTGGCCCGACCCACGCCGGATCGTTCCGAGCCCACGCGGAAGCGATAGAAATACGGCCGCCCGGCCTCCAGCCCTTCGACCTCGACATGCACGGAGTGCCCCAGCTCCGGCCGCGCGATGGCCTCGCCCGACCGCACGATCGTTCCGAAGCCGGCGTCGGCGGCCACCTCCCACTGCACCGCCATCGCCTGACGCGGCATGCCGTAGCCGGGCTCCATCGGGCGGGGCGCCAGCCGGGTCCAGATGACGAAGCCGTCAGGCAGGGGATCGCCCGCCGCCACGCCCAGCTGGAACGGGTTCACGTCGAACGCGGCCTGCGCCAGCGCCTCCCGCGACAGGCTCACGACCGCCGAACCGGCCCCCAGACCGGTCAGAAGCAAGCGGCGCGACAGGAACAGGGACATGGGCGACCTCCGGCTGATCCCCCTGGATACGCCGCCTCTGTGACAGGACGCGAGGGTCGGCGTCAGAAATAAGAGGGTTGTAAGGTCAAGGTCGGCGGAGTCATGTTACGCGACGGCAGCGGGGGGCTGTCTCAACAGGGCGGGGATCAGGAACTCAATCGGTTTCGCGGCATCGGCCGGTGCTTCATCCGGACGGGTGACGACGGCGAAAAACCTAGCGCCTCAGACTTCACCGACGCCACGCCGCCTCCGCCGACATCGATCTTAAAAACCAGAGGAAATCAGCTCAATGCGCACCGTACTTCTCACGACCGCGATCGCCGCCGCCATGATGGCCGTGGCCGCCACTTCCGCCGCCGCTCAAGATCCGTCCGCCGCCGCCTCCTCTGGCGGCATGCGCGCCCGCGCCGGCTTCACCCCGGATCCGATCCGCGTGAATATCTATTCGGGCGGCTCGATCGACGCCTCGCGCCTCGGCGGCGCCTGCACCGGCATGATCGCCAGCGCGCCGGACTATGAGTTCACCTACACCGCCGGCTCGTTCCCGCTCAGCTTCGGCGTCGTTTCCAGCGGCGACACCAGCCTGGTCATCAATGGCCCGGACGGCCGCTGGTACTGCAACGACGACGCCGAAGGCCTGAACCCCATCCTGACCTGGGGCCGTCCGCCGAGCGGTTCCTACGACATCTGGGTGGGCGCCGTCGGTTCGGCCGCCTCGGCCACCCTGCTGATCTCTGAGTCGAACTGACCTTCGCTCAAAGCCATAGGATCGACCGGGCTGTCCTCAAGGCGGCCCGGTTTCGTTTCAGCCCTCGAGCCAGGCCGGCATCCAGCTTTCGTGCATCTCGCGCAGATGGGCCATCGGGATGCTGAACAGGTTCGTCGAGGCGAAGGCGTCGCCCCTGGCGTGCCCCACGACCGAGGCGTGCAGCCCCGCTTCGCGCGCCGCCGTGAGCACCTCGTCCGGGTTCGGCACGGCCACCAGATAGCGGGCCTGATCCTCGGCGAAGAGCAGGACATGGGCGTGTGTCGCGCTCGATGCATCCAGCACCACGCCGCAATCCGACGCCAGCGCCATGTCCGCCGCGGCCCCGATCAGGCCGCCGTCCGAAAGGTCATGCACACAGGTCAGGCGACCCGCCTCGATCTCGCCGCGCACGAAGTCGCCGGTCTTGCGCTCCAGCGCCAGATCGACCGGCGGCGGCGCCCCGTCCTCGCGGCCCACGACCTCACGCAGATAGATCGACGCGCCCAGTTCCCCGTGCGTCTCGCCGATCAGGATCAGGCTGTCGCCATCTTCCATGGTCGAGAAGCCGGTCACCACGTCGTAGTTCTTCAACAGGCCCACGGCGCCCACGGTCGGGGTCGGCGGAATGGCGACGCCATTGGTCTCATTGTAGAGGCTGACGTTCCCGCTCACGACCGGGAAGTCCAGCGCACCGCACGCCTCGGCCATGCCGTCGATGGCGCGGACGATCTGGCCCATGATCTCGGGCCGCTGCGGATTGCCGAAGTTCAGGTTGTCGGTGATGGCGATAGGCAGCGACCCGACGGCCGTCAGGTTGCGCCAGGCCTCGGCCACGGCCTGCTTGCCGCCCTCGTAGGGGTCGTTCTGGACATAGCGCGGCGTGCAGTCCGAGGTGACGGCCAGACCCTTGTCCGTCCCGTGCACCCTCACCACGCCCGCGTCTGCGCCGGTGGCCGAATCCTGCAGGGTGTCGGCCATGACGTGACGGTCGTACTGTTCCCAGATCCAGCGCTTGGACGCCATGTCGGGGCAGGTCAGCACCTTCAGCACCGCGTCTTCCCAGACGGTCGGCGCCGGAACCTCGCCCGGGTTCAGGCGCGGATGCAGCTCGGGCTGCACCCACGGACGATCATACAGCGGCGCATCGTCGAACAGCGGGGCCAGCGGCACGTCGCAGACGACCTCGCCATGGTGGTTCAGGATCAGACGGCCGGTCTCGGTGGTCTTGCCGATGACCGCGGCGTCCAGACCCCATTTCTCGAAGATGCGATAACCGTCGGCCTCGCGGCCCGGCTTCAGCACAGCCAGCATCCGCTCCTGCGATTCCGATAGCATCATCTCGTAGGCGGACATGCCGATTTCCCGCTGGGGAACGTCGTCCATGTTGAGTTCGATGCCCACGCCGCCCTTGCCGGCCATCTCGACCGACGACGACGTCAGGCCCGCCGCCCCCATGTCCTGGATCGCCGCCACGGCGCCGGATGCCATCAGCTCCAGCGTCGCCTCGATCAGCAGCTTCTCGGCGAACGGATCGCCGACCTGGACCGTGGGGCGTTTCGATTCCGATTCGTCGTCGAACTCGGTCGAGGACATGGTCGCCCCGTGGATGCCGTCGCGGCCGGTCTTGGATCCGAAATAGACCACCGACATGCCCGCGCCCGGCGCCGCCGAATAGAAGATGGCGTCCGACTTCGCCAGGCCCACGCACATGGCGTTGACCAGGATGTTGCCGTTGTAGCCGGCGTGGAAGTTGGTCTCGCCCGCCACCGTCGGCACGCCGACGCAGTTGCCGTAACCGCCGATGCCCGAGACCACGCCCTTCACCAGACGCTTCGTCTTCTCATGGCCCACGTCGCCGAATCGCAGGGCGTTCAGCAGGGCCACCGGGCGCGCGCCCATGGTGAAGACGTCCCGCATGATGCCGCCCACGCCCGTCGCCGCGCCCTGATAGGGTTCGATGAAGCTGGGGTGATTGTGGCTCTCCATCTTGAAGATGCAGGCGTCGCCGTCGTCGATATCGATCACGCCGGCGTTCTCGCCCGGCCCGCAGATGACGCGCGGCCCCTTGGTCGGGAACTTGCCCAGGTGGATCTTGGAGGACTTGTAGGAGCAGTGCTCGGACCACATCACCGAGAAGACGCCCAGCTCCAGCTGGTTCGGCTCGCGTCCCAGCCGGTCGAGGACGACCTGATACTCGGCGGGATTCAGGCCGTATTCGGCGGCCAGTTCGGCCATGGTCTTTTCGGGAGCGCTCATGGCCGCGCCTCATAGCGGTGATCGGTTCGACTGTCAGCCCGCCCCGACCCTCAGACCGCTGGAACGGTTAGGCTTGCTGATCGCTGTTCTGAGGCAACGCTTCACAGGAGCCCCACGATGACCGATCTCCCCATCGATCCAGCCGCCACGCCCGAAGACGCCGACACCCCGGAAATTGCGGCCGACGACGCCGGCGCCTCCGGTTTGGCGGAACGCATCGGCCGCCACGCCGAGAACCACCTCGAAACAGCCGAGGTCATCGAGGACGAGGAAGAGGAGGGCGTGGACGGCGAGGGGGTCTGACCCCCTCTAGCGCCTGGGCCTCAGCCCGAAGGTGATCGTCAGGGCGCCGCCCAGCACCACGAGCGAAGCAGCCAGCGCGCCGAAGGCCAGCACGGCATTGCCCTTCTCCTGCTCGGCGACGAAGACGCCCAACAGGCCCCAGGCGATCGGCAGCGGATACGCCAGCACGCGCGTCCGCCACGTGACCAGCAGACCCATGCCCGCCGCCGCGACCACGGCGATCAGCGCCCAGCCCGTCGGCGGCAGGGCGGCGGGCAGGTCGCCATTGCCAGTGGCTACCGTCAGCAGGTTCACCGGCGCCGCCACTGTCAGCCAGCCCGCGAGAGCCGCCAGCGGCCACACCGTCATCCAGCGATCCCTGTCCTTGTTGGAGAGGTCGCGGATCGCATCCGCCTTCCTCAGCAAGGGGATCAGCAGCACGATCAGCGATCCGAAGATCAGCACGATGGTTGCGACTTCCAGATCCCAGGCCGCGGCCAGGATCCACCAGCCGATGCCCAGCAGGGCCAGCACCGACGGCCACCCGAACGCCTTCAGGATTTCCGTCTCATGCGTCCTCGGCAACAGCTGCCGGATCGCGTAGACGATCAGTCCCAGATAGATCGGTCCCCAGATCGCGAAGGCCCAACCGACGACCTTCAGGGTCGCATCGCTGTCGGCGGAGAACTCGGCCGGGGACTGGCCCAGGTTCACCAGTTGCTGCAGCTGGCCGATGACGACCGCGAAAATCATGCAGGCGAAGACGGCGAGGCGGCGCGTCGAACGCATGCCGTCCGGGTTTCCGACGGCCTGACCGCCATTCAGTGAGGTTGTCATGACGACATTACGCGTACGGCCGCGCTTGGTTCATCGGAACCGGCTGGCGTCCCGCCCGCTACCTGTCCGACGCAAGCCCAAGGAGCCGTTCATGACCGACCCGACCAAGACCCCGGAAGAAACGCCCCACTTCGAAACCGATGAGGTCGACGCCAACCTGGCCATCGAACAGGGTCTGGGCGTCGGCGCTCGCGAACTGGCCGCTCAGCGCGATCCGGGCGGCGTCGTCACCGAGGACGTCGAGCCCGGCGAGGAGGAAGATGACGTCGATGGCGTCATCGAACGCGACACCTCGGTTCTGGGATCGCCTGACGCGACCTGATGCGGAAGGGCGCCGGGTGGCCGACAGCCATCCCGCCCGGCGGCGCATCCGCGTGACAATGGCCCCAGCCCCGATCAGGGGGCCGTCGCCCATGGTGACGCGCGGGAGGACGACGGCTGGCCGCCGATCAGACGTCCTTGCCGATCGCGCCGCCCGTGCCGCTCGAGCGGAAGGTCGGCGGCCAGCGTCTTTCGCGTTTCGGAGCGCAGACTTACGCCGCCGCGTAGATCGACCGGAACAGGGTGGCGCCGTCCGCCGAGCCCAACTCGGCCTCGAAGGCGCGGTCCGGGTGGGGCATCATCCCCAGCACATTGCCGCGCGCGTTCTGGATGCCGGCGATGTTGGCGATCGAGCCGTTCGGATTGTCGACATAGCGAAACACCACCTGGCCCTCGCCCTCGATCCGCTTCAGTGTTTCCTCGTCGGCGAAATAGTTTCCGTCGCCGTTGCCTTGGGTCATGACGACCTCGCGCTGGCCCTGATAGCCGGCGGTGAACCGGGTCTGGCCGTTCGTCACTTCCAGCGAGATCGGCTTGCAGACGTACTTCAGGCCTGAGTTCCGCAGCAGGGCGCCCGGCAGCATGCCGGCCTCGCAGAGGACCTGGAACCCGTTGCAGATGCCGACCACGGTCACGCCGTCGTCCGCCGCCTTCTTGACCGCCTGCATGACCGGCGATTGCGCCGCCATGGCTCCGCAGCGCAGGTAGTCGCCGTAGGAAAACCCGCCCGGCAGCACGATCAGATCGAGGCCCGAGGGCAGCGCGGTCTCCTGATGCCAGACCATCTCGACGCGCTCGTTGGTCGATCGTTCGATGGCGACCTTGCAGTCCCGATCACAATTGGACCCGGGGAAGACGATGACGGCTGCGCTCATGGGCGGGGCGTCTAGCAGGGTTCGGATCGAATGTCAGGCGGCTGCGTCCAGGCTCAGCCCTTGTTCTCGTAAGTCGCCGTGATCGATGCCTTCGCCAGGGTGTGGAAATGCAGATTGAAGCCGTATTTCGCCCCGGAGTCCTCAGGCGTCACGTCCAGCTTCTCGGTATCGACCGCAAAGACGGTGAAGATGTAGCGGTGCGGACCGTGTCCCGGCGGCGGGGCGGCCCCGCCGAAGCCTGGCGCGCCGTAGTCCGTCCGCCCCTCGACCGCACCGGAGGGCACGGGACCGCCGGCCGGGATCTCGCTGACATCGGCCGGAATATTTGCCACCGTCCAGTGCCAGAAGCCCGATCCTGTCGGCGCGTCCGGATCATAGACGGTGATGGCGAAGGATTTCGTCCCCGCAGGCGCACCCGACCAAGCGAGGTCTGGCGAGGTGTTGCCCTTATCCTGCACTTGGGCGTCGGGCAGGACCTCGCCGTCTTTGAAGTCGTTGGAAGTCAGGGTGAAGGTCATTGGTCGCTCCTCTGGAACTCGCGAAACGCTCGGAGACTAGGGTTGCTCCGCCAAGGCGGCGCGAACTTCAGCCGCCACCGCATCCATCTGGTCTCGGGGCGCATGCACGGACTCGTCCAGCCGCAGCATCTCCCCGGCGTAGCGCGGAATCAGGTGGAAATGAACGTGAAACACGGTCTGTCCCGCTTCAGCCCCATTGTTCTGACGCACATTGAAGCCCACGGGGTCAAAGGCGCGCCGTTCGGCGGCCATCAGCCGCTGCAGCGTCGTCATCACCGCCGTCAGCCGTTCGGGCGGGACCTCCGCCAGTGTCCGGCACTCGCATTTGGGGATGACCAGCACATGCCCCCGCGACGCCTGGCTTAGGGGAACGATGACGAGGACGTCGTCGGTCTCGAGAATTCTCGAACTCGGCAGTTCGCCTCTGATGATCCGCGCGAACGGGTTTGCCGGATCATAAACGCCGTCCAGCCCCCACAAAGGCTGCATTTGGCCGGGCGCAACGGCGGGCCCTCCAGCGCTAGTCAGCGCCATCGCCAGAAGGGCGACAGCGCTTCCCATCAGGCGACTTCGACCCGGTAGCTCTCGATGACCGTATTGGCCAGCAGGGTCTCGCACATCTTCTTGGCTTCACCCGCCGGGTCCTCGCCGTCGAAGTCGAACTCGATCAGCTTGCCGACGCGGGCGTCCGACACGCCCCAGCCCAGACCCTTCAGCGCGCCTTCGACGGCCTTGCCCTGAACGTCCAGCACGCCGGGCTTCAGGAACACATGCACCTTCACCTTGGCCATCAGTGCAGTCCCCCCTGAATCACGGTCGGCATGTCCTTCATGATGCCGAGGCGTTTGGCGACCTCGGTATAGCTTTCGATCACGTCGCCCAGGTCGCGGCGGAAGCGGTCCTTGTCCAGCTTCTCGCCGGTGTTGGTATCCCACAGGCGGCACGAATCGGGGCTGATCTCGTCGGCCAGGATCACGCGGGCGAAGTCGTTCTCCCACACCCGGCCGAACTCGATCTTGAAGTCCACCAGGGTGATGCCGACCGCGCCGAACATGCCCGACAGATAGTCGTTCACGCGCAGCGTCATGGCCAGGATGTCGTCGATCTCCTGGGTCGAGGCCCAGTTGAAGGCGGTGATGTGCTCCTCGGTGACCATCGGGTCGTTGAGCTCATCCTTCTTGTAGTAGAACTCGATGATCGAGCGGGGCAGGGGCGTGCCCTCTTCCTGGCCCAGGCGCGTCGCCAGGGAGCCCGCCACGATGTTGCGACACACGACTTCCAGCGGAATGATCTCGACCTCGCGGATCAGCTGCTCGCGCAGGTTCAGCCGCTTGATGAAGTGGTTTGTGACGCCGATGCCGTTCAGGCGGCTCATGACAAACTCGCTGATGCGGTTGTTGATGACGCCCTTGCCTTCGAGGACGGCCTTCTTCTGGGCGTTGAACGCGGTCGCGTCGTCCTTGAAATACTGGATCAGGGTGCCGGGCTCGGGGCCCTCGTAGAGGATCTTGGCCTTGCCTTCGTAGATCTTCTTGCGCTTCGAATTCATCATCGTGGTCCCAGACGGGGATGCGCCGTCGCCTGAAAACGAAAATCGCGCGGCCAGAGTGTCGTCTGGGCGGCGCGATCCGGTCTCGGGCTAGGCGGGAAATGGGTCTGGCGCTCCATAGCGGAATGCGCCCTGCGACACAAACGACGCCAGGCGACGGCGCGAAGCCACACCTGGGGTTTGTCAGTGTGCGGGAGGCTTGATGCGAGCCGATATCCGTTGCGTTCGATGACGCCGGGTCATAGACCAGCCCGGCGAGGCCGCCGACCTTCTGGCCCGTGACGGATGGACTGACGACTGATGACGACCTTCGATGATCGGGAAAAGGGCTTTGAGTCCAAGTTCGCGCTCGATCAGGAGCAAGAGTTCAAGGCCATGGCCCGCCGCAACAAGCTGCTGGGACTTTGGGCCGCCGAGAAGATGGGCCTGGGCGCCGATTCGGCCGAGGAATACGGCAAGGCCGTCGTCCGCGCCGATTTCGAACAGCCGGGCGACGAAGACGTCTTCCGCAAGGTCGCCGGCGACTTCAAGGCTTCGGGCCTGACGGTCTCAGAGGGCGAGATTCGCTCCAAGATGGACGAACTGGCCTCCATCGCCCGCGACCAGATCCGCGCCGGGGAGTAACCGGCCAAGCGATTTCGATCGCTTTCCAAGACTTGAGTTCTCGATCGCATCGCAGCCCGGCTGCGGTGCGATTGCCAATGTCTGAACGTCAGACAGGAAAAAGGGCCGCAGCGGGGGGTCTGCGGCCCTTCCTTTATCGGGGGCTGGGGGGAATAGCCTCACCCGATGACTTCTGCGTCTTGCGCATCATGAAAATGCGGCAGTCGGCAAAAGGTTCACGGAAAAATCAGTCAGGCATCACGACGGTGTCGATGATGTGAACCACGCCGTTCGACTGCAGGACATCGGCCTGGGTGACGCGCGCCGTTCCGCCCTTCTCGTCGGTCAAGGTGACCGAGCCGTCCGGGTTCACGTTGGCGGTCAGGGTGTCGCCCTCGACGGTGGTCAGCTCGACCTTGCCGCCGTTGGCCTGGGCCTGGGTAGCCAGATCGGCGGCGGTCAGGCGGCCGGGCACCACGTGATAGGTCAGGATTTCGGTCAGGTCCGCCTTGCCGGCCGGCGCCATCAGGGCCTCGCGCGTGGCGGCCGGGACCTTGTCGAAGGCGGCGTTGTCCGGCGCGAAGACCGTGAAGGGGCCCGGTCCCGACAGGGTCTCGGCCAGGCCCGCGGCCTGCACCGCGCTGACCAGGGTGGTCAGGTTCGAGGCCTTCGCTGCGTTGGTGACGATGGTGTCGTTGGGGCTCATGGCGGCGCCGCCGACCACGGGGTCGGTCGAGGCCGGGGCCATCGGCGCGGCCGGGGCGGCGGTCTCCGCGGCCTTCTCGGCGTCGGAGTTGTTGTTGCACGCGGCTAGACCCACGAGGGCGGCCGAGGCGACGGTAAGGGTGAGAATGCGGGCGTTCATGCGTCTACTCCTGAGGGCCGCCTGTGCTCGGCGGTGTGCGATCAGAGACGGATGAGCGCGGGAAAGGATGCACCTGCGTCATCAGGGCGCGGGGAGAAAGGCCTTGAGAACGGCCCAGCCTTCTGCCTTTTCCGTCAGGGTCCGCGCCGCATACGCTGGGCTGGAAGAGGGCAGGTCGACCAGGGTCAACCCCTCCGCGCCCGCCAGAATCCTCCGCCCGCGCTTCGCCGCCATCGCGCCGTTGAAGGCCACGGCCTTGAGGTCCGGCAGCCCGGCGGTCAGGCCGACCAAATCCGCCGCGTCGGGCGACCGGATGGCGGCATCCAGACTTCCCGCCCGCTCGGCCGAGGCGATCACGTCCCACAGGCCTACGCCCGCCGCCCGCAAGGCCTCGACCCGGTCCGGATAGGCCATGGCGTGCAGGTCGCGCCCGATCACCCCGCCGATCAGACGCCAGAAGCCGTTCTGCGGATTGGCATAGTACTGGGCCGCCTTCAGGGAGGCGTCGCCGGGCAGACTGCCGAGAACCAGAACGCGGGTCCGCGCATCGACCAAGGGCGCGAAGGCCCGCTTGAGCGTCAGCGGCCGGACTCGGCGTAGGGCTTGTCGTCGCGCAGCCAGCCCGTGATCGACAGGCGCGGCGCCCCGGCATAGGGCGCGACCGTCGCCACCGTGTGCCACTGCGGCGTCCTGAACAGGGTCAGGACGTTGAACCGGGGCATCAGGCCGCGCGGCACGTCACCGGCCGCATCGTGGAACAGCAGCTGCCCGCCCCAGTCGGTCCGCCAGTCCCGCGACAGCCCCAGCGTATAGGCGGCCCGTCGCTCCCCCACGCCGGTATCGTCGTGCAGGGTCAGATAGTCCCCGGGCCGGAAAAGGGTCGCCTGGGCGTCGATCTTGGTGATCCCGGTCTCCCCGGCGACGGCGGCGCAGAAGTCGCGGGCCTCGGGGCTGTTCAGCACCACGGCCAGTTCGTGGGTCGCATGCCCCGGATCGCGACCCGCCACGAGGGCGTCGATGATCGGATAGGACAGGAAGCTGAACCCGAAGCCGGTCCGCGCCGCCGCCATGGCGTCCCGCGCCTTCGCCGCCACCCCGTCGCGCCCCAGGGTCTGCAAGGCCTCGGGCGACAGCCACTCCCCCTTGCCGCCCGGACTGACCGACAGGCCCCAGGGCGTCGCGGTCTTCAGCGCCGCCTCCAGCCGGTCGGCGCTCTGGGGCGTCAGAAAATCCGACACCTGCACCACACCGTCGCGCTGGAACGCCTCCGCATAGTCGCGGGCGTCGAGCGTGGGGTTCAGGCGGATCGGATCGGACACGCCCTATCCGAACACGCGCCTGAAGACCGTGTCCACATGCTTGGCGTGATAGCCGAGATCGAACAGGGCCTCGAGCTCGGCATCCGGCACGATGACCTCCGGATCTTCCTTGAGGAAGTCGAGAAAGTTGCCCTCGCCGCGCCACACCTTCATCGCGTTGCGCTGGACCGCCGCATAGCTGTCCTCACGCGACTGGCCCAGCTGCGTCAGGGCCAGCAGAACGCGCTGCGAATGGACCAGACCGCCGAGCTTATCCAGGTTCTTCTGCATATTCTCCGGATAGACCAGCAGCCGCTCCATCACCCCGGCCAGGCGATTCAGGGCGAAGTCCAGGTGAATGGTGGCGTCCGGCCCGATGCCGCGCTCGACCGAGGAATGGCTGATGTCCCGCTCGTGCCACAGCGCAACATTTTCCATTGCGGGCGTGACCGACGAGCGGACCAGACGGGCCAGACCGGTCAGGTTCTCGGTCAGGATGGGGTTGCGCTTGTGCGGCATGGCCGACGAGCCCTTCTGACCCTTGTCGAAGAACTCCTCCGCTTCCAGCACCTCGGTGCGCTGCAGGTGGCGGATCTCGACGGCCAGACGCTCGATCGACGAGGCCACGACGCCCAGCGCCGCGAAGAAGGCCGCATGCCGGTCGCGCGGGATGACCTGGGTCGAGACCGGCTCGACCTGCAGACCCATCTTGTCGGCGACATATTCCTCGACGGCCGGATCGACGTTGGCGAAGGTGCCTACGGCGCCGGAGATGGCGCAGGTCGCGATCTCCTCCTTGGCCGTCACCAGACGCCGCCGCGCCCGCTGGAATTCGGCGTGATATCCGGCCAGCTTCAGGCCGAAGGTCACCGGCTCGGCATGGATGCCGTGCGAACGGCCCACGGTCGGGGTGAATTTGTGCTCCTTCGCCCGCGCCTCCAGCGCCGCCAGCACCCGGTCGACCCCGGCGATCAGCAGGTCCGACGACCGCGCCAGCTGCACCGCGAAACAGGTGTCCAGCACGTCCGAGGACGTCATCCCCTGGTGCAGGAAGCGGGCTTCCTCGCCCACCGTCTCCGAGACGTGGGTCAGGAAGGCGATCACGTCGTGCTTGGTCGTCCGCTCGATCTCGTCGATGCGATCCGAGTCCCACTGGGCGTCCTTGCCCTTGGCCCAGATCGCCTCGGCGGCCTCCTCCGGGATCACCCCAAGCTCGGCCATCTTGGTGGCGGCATGGGCCTCGATCTCGAACCAGATCCTGTACTTGGTCTCCGAGGACCAGATGGCGACGGTTTCGGGGCGGGAATAGCGCGTGATCATGGGCGGGGGTAAAGGCTTCCCCAGCCGAATCTGTCAAGGAAAGTCGGCGTCATCAGGGGAGAACGGCCATCGAACTGATCATCGGAAACAGGGCCTTCTCGACCTGGTCGCTGCGGCCCTGGCTGGTGCTGAAGCGCTGCGGGGCGGAGTTCACGGTTCGCGAAATCCCCCTCTATGGCCCGGAATCGGCGGCGGCGCTGGCCGAGCATTCTCCCTCCGGCAAGGTGCCGGTGCTGAAGGTCGATGGCGTGGCCATCTGGGATTCGATGGCGATCTCGGTCTTCGCCGCCGAGCGGTTCCCGAACGCCCGGCTGTGGCCCGCCGACGCCCACGCCCGTTGGCTCGCCCGGTCGGTGGCCTGCGAGATGCACTCGGGCTTCAACGCCCTGCGCAGCGAATGCGGCATGGGGCCTGACGCCGCCGGCATCATCCACACCATGGTCGGCCCCGACCGCGCCCCGACCCCGACCTCAGAGACCGTCGCCGCCGACGTTAGGCGCTTCGTCGCTATCGTCACCGAGATGCGCGCCCGCTTCGGCGCCGGCGGGCCTTATCTGTTCGGCGAATGGTCGATCCCGGACGCCTTCCTGACGCCCGTCGCCACCCGCTTCCGCCACTACCAGATCGATCTCGCCGCCCATGGCGACAGCGACGGCGTGGCCACAGCCTATGTGGCCGAGCTGCTACAGCAGCCCGACTTCCTCGAATGGACGGAACAGGCTGTCACGGTTCGGCCTTAGGTCAGGGTCACAGCCGATTAATCAGACCTGCGAACTGGCCCTTAAGGGAACGGCGTTACGGTCCTGATCGAACCGAGACTCGAAAGCCATGTCCGCCCAGACGCCGACCGCCCAGAACGTCACGCCGCCGGAGGCCCAGCAGCGTCCGACCCTGATGACCTACGGCGTGTTCATCCTCGTCGGCTGCTGCCTGTGCGCCTCCCTGGTCGGCAGCATCCTTTAGGGTGCAAGGCCGCCTGACCGGTATTGGTTAGAAAAAACCGATCTGAATCAGTCAATTATGGACGATTTCTGGGCTGTCGCTCAGGTGTTGGACTCTCTGGACTCTGGACTGCTCGAGTCCAACCCGTCCCTGCGGACGTCGCCGAAGCCACCTGCACCGGCTCGGTCGAGAACGGCGTCGGCTCCTGTCCCGGCGGCGGCGCGACATAGTCCAGCCCGATCGGGATCAGGGTCTGGCCCGCCACCACGGCGTCAAGGGTGTTGAGCGGCCCGCCCGACATCCGCTGATAGATCCAGTAGGCCGCCACGACCTTCTCGACGTACTCACGCGCCTGGGGCACGTCGATCGTCTCGATCAGCAACAGGGGATCGGGATTCGGACCCAGTCGGCGCAGGGCGTCCAGCATCGGGCCCGGCCCGGCGTTGTAGCTGGCCACCGCGCGCAGCAGATCGCCCTGGAACTCGGGTCGCGCCAACATCCGGTTCACATAGGTCTGGCCCAGCCGGACGTTGGTCGCCGGGGTGAACAGCCGCTGTGGGCTGGAGACGAAACTCCGGTCGCCCGTCATCTCGGCGGCCGTCGAAGGCATGACCTGCATCAGACCATAGGCGCCCACGGGCGACCGGGCCGAGGCGTTGAAGCCGCTTTCCTTCCTCGCGATCGCGTAGACCAGCGACCTTTCCAGGGTCCAGCCGCCCTCGGGGACGATCTCCGGCATCGGATAGTTGGCCACGTCGATGCGCGCCCCGTCGTTGCCGCCGCCGCCGAGACGCGGCCCCAGCACGCGGGCGAGGCCGGTCCACAGGCGACGCGTCCGGTCGGTGGCGGTCCGCAGGCCGTTCCTCAACTCGTCGCGAGCATCCGCCCCCCGACCGATTTCGAAGAAGGCCACGGTGCGCCGGGCGCGGGCGTCGCTGTTGAGGAAGTCGTCCATCTCGCGCTGATTGACGTTGATGGGGCCGTCATTGGCGGAAGGGGTGCGGGCCACGGCCTCGTAGGGCGTAGGACCGTCGCCGTTCAGGATCGCCGGCTCCTCGCCCAGCTGACGCAGAGCGATCTGGCCGTAGAAGGTGGCGGGCCAGCGCGCCGAGATGCGCAGGAACTCCTGGATTCGATCCTGACGGCCGATCTGGCCTGCGGCGCGCGCGGCCCAGACGCCGGCTCCGGCGCGGGTCCAGCTGTCCTCGGTCGGATCGACCGCGACGCGTTCGAAGGCGGTGAAGGCGCGCGGGTAGTCGCCCAGACGCCAGGCGGCCAGGCCCACGACCCACCAGTCGCCGATCTGCTCGCCTTGGGCGACCGCGCCCTGAAGGTCGTCACGGTTCAAAGCGACGCGCGCGGCCTTGGCCGGATCGCTTTCGGAGTTCCCGCCGGCCGCCGCGATCTGGTCCCAGGCGCGGCTGAAGAAGGCGCCGGTCGGACGGCGCGGCTCCTCGGCTCCGTCGGGACGGCGACGCATGGCAAGGGCGTACACTCGCTGGGCGCTCGGCAGGTCGGCGTAGTCGTTCAGCCAGGCCGACAGCTCGTCGTAGGAGGCCGTGTAGTTCGGATGGAACAGCCGCTCGAACTCGACCTGGCCCAGCAGGACCCGGTCGCCGGCCTGACGCGCCGACGCTCGCGCCGCATCCAGATCGCCGCGACGCAGGGCGTCGAAGGCCGAGGTGTAGCTGATGCGATCCGCGTTGGAGAGGGCGTTGGTGCTGATCCGGATGCCCTGCTCGCCCTCACCCTCTGGCGCGGCTCCGCTGGCCTCGCTCGCGACCACCGACAGGTAGGGTTCGGGAGCGGCCAGGGCCGGGCTCGCCACGGCGGCGAGCAACAAGGCGAACGTCGACGCTCCGAGAGCGTGGCGGCGGAAACTGAACAAGGCGGCGGCCCCCTCGTGCTTCGCGTTCCCGTCTCGATTCAGGAGACGCGTGCTCTGCGATCGGTCGTCAAACAGCAAGTATGCCGCAATGCGTCGAATCCCTCAATCACATCAGCGGCATGGAACCCTGTAACTTTGGTTCTAGGCGGAATCCTGTCCGTCCAACCTGACCGCGAGCTCGAGCATATCGGCCCAGACCTGACGCTTGGCCTGGGGCTGACGCAGCAGAAAGGCGGGATGGAGCGTGGGCATGACGGGCGCCGCGACGTCGCCTTCGGCCAGTCGCCAGTCGTGCCACTGACCCCGCATCCGCAGGATGCCCTCGTCGGTCTTGAGCACCGCCTTGGCCGCCGCCGCGCCCAGCAGCAGCACGGCCTTCGGCTTCATCAGATAGAAGGCCCGTTCCACGAAGGGGGCGCAGACCGCCTGCTCCTGCGGCGTCGGCGTGCGGTTGCCCGGCGGCCGCCAGAAGACGGTGTTGGTGATATAGACCCGGTCTGTCAGTCCCGCCGCCGCGATCATCCTGTCCAGCAGCTTGCCCGCCTTGCCCACGAAGGGCTGGCCCGCCGCGTCCTCGTCCGCGCCCGGCGCTTCACCGATGATCAGGATCGGCGCATGCGGATCGCCGCGTCCGAAGACACATTGCCGCGCCCCCATACCGACCAGTTCGCAGCCCTTGAAACTGGCCGCGGCCTCCGCCAGCGCCTCCATCGTGTCCGCGCCATTCGCCAGCCGACGCGCCTCCGACGTCTGATCGACCAGATCCACCACCGGCGTGACCGACTCGGTCGCCTTGGCTACGGCCTTCAGGGCCGGAGCGATGACGATTGTCCGATCGACCGCCGCTTCCTCGAAACAGGCGTCCACCCCCGCGTCGGCCCAGAAGGCGAGCAGGCTTTCGATTGCGGCGATGTCCGAGGTTTGAGCGTTCATGATCTTGGCCCGCAGGGATAGTCCTTGACCGCCCCTGCGTCACGTTCCGATAACCGGACAACCACACGACGCGCGAGGAATAATAAGCGACATGGCCGAGCAAGCGATCGAAGGCGGCGCCACGACCCCCGCGCAGGAAGCCATCCTCGACAACCTGCCGCCGCTCGAGGCGCTGCAGGGCGTCGAGCGCGAGGTCATGGAGTACGACGTCCTGATCGTCGGCGGCGGCCCCGCCGGTCTCGCAGCCGCCATCCGCCTGAAGCAGCGGGCGGAGAAGGACGGCAAGGAGATCAATGTCGCCGTGCTGGAGAAGTCGGCCGAGATCGGCGGCCACATCCTGTCCGGCGCCGTCATCGACCCCAAGGCGCTCAACGAGCTGTTCCCCGACTGGCAAGAACGTGGCGCCCCTTTGGAGACTCCGGTCACCGAGGACCGCTTCATGATCCTGGGGCCAATGGGTCAGGCCAGCCTGCCCATGGCTCTGCTGCCGCCCATGATGCACAACGACGGCTGCTACATCGCTTCGCTTGGCAACGTCGCGCGGTGGCTGGGCGAGCAGGCGGAAGGCCTGGGCGTCGAGGTCTATCCCGGCATGGCCGCCAGTCACGTGGTCTGGGACGAACCGACGGGCCGGGTGAAGGGCGTCGTCGCCGGCGTCTTCGGCATCGATAAGCACGGCCACCCCACGGGCGACTTCCAGCCGGGCATCGAGCTGCACGGCAAGTACGTCTTCATCGCCGAGGGCGTGCGCGGGTCGCTGGCCAAGACCATCATCGCCCGCCACCAGCTGGCCAAGGACTCCAGCCCCCAGAAGTTCGGCATCGGCCTGAAGGAGCTGTGGCAGATCCCGGCCGAGAAGCACCACCCCGGCCTGGCCCAGCACACCACCGGTTGGCCGCTGGACGAGTTCACCGGCGGCGGCTCCTTCATGTACCACTTCGGGGACAACTACGTGGCCATCGGCTACGTCGTGCACCTGAACTACAAGGACCCGTTCCTGTCGCCATTCGACGAGTTCCAGCGGTTTAAGCACCACCCCGCCATCGCCGACCACCTGGAAGGCGGGACCCGCATCTCTTACGGCGCGCGCGCCATCACCGAGGGCGGCTTCCAGTCGGTGCCGAAGCTGGCCTTCCCCGGCGGCGCCCTGATCGGCTGCTCGGCCGGCTTCGTGAACGTTCCGCGCATCAAGGGCAGCCACAACGCCATGAAGACCGGCATGCTGGCCGCCGACGCCGCCTATGACGCCGTCATGGCCGGCCGCTCGGGCGATGAACTGGTCGAATACCAGACCGCCTATGAGAAGAGCTGGGTCGCCAAGGAACTCAAGGCCGTTCGCAACGCCAAGCCCTATCTGACCAAGTTCGGCACGACGCTTGGCGGCGCCTTCGGGGTCGCGGAGATGTGGCTGGCCTCCTTCGGCCTGACGATGCCGTGGACGATGAAGCACTCCAAGACCGACGCGGCCTCGACCGAGCCGGCATCGAAGCACAAGCCGCGCGTCTATCCGAAGCCTGACGGCAAGCTGTCCTTCGACAAGCTCTCGTCGGTGTTCATCTCCAACACCAACCACGCCGAGGAACAGCCGGCCCACCTGAAGCTGATCGACCCCTCCGTGCCGATCCGCGTCAACCTGCCGAAGTATGGGGAGCCTGCGCGCCTCTATTGCCCGGCGGGCGTCTACGAGGTCGTCTACGCCGACGAGACGAACAGGGCCGATCCGAAGTTCGTCATCAACGCCCAGAACTGCGTCCACTGCAAAACCTGCGACATCAAGGACCCGTCGCAGAACATCGTCTGGACCACGCCCGAGGGCGGCGGCGGCCCCAACTATCCGAATATGTAGCAGGGCGGGCGAGGGGCCTTGTCGCGGCCGCATAAGCCGGTGAATGTCGGGGAATGCGTCACGCCCCCCTCCGATCGATCCTGATCGCCGTCACCGCCCTGACGGCCGCGCCCGCCTTCGCCCAGGAGGCGCCACCCGTCGCCGATCCCGCGCCGGCGATCCAGGACGTCGTGCCGACCCCGCCGCTCGCACCGCTGATCGTGGTGGGTGAGGATGCCGAGGCGCCCGCCCCGACCATCGACGCCGTCCCCCGCGTCTGGGCCCCCGTGCCCCGGGACGCTGAGGGCCGCACGGCCTATGGTCTTTACCTCTCCGGCCGCTCCGCCCTCAGCCGCGGCGAGGCCGAGGAGGGCGCCGCCTACCTGAGCGCCGTCGAAAGCCTGACGCCGGAACAGCGCACGGTGCGCGATCAGGCCTTCACCGCCGCCCTCCTGGCGGGAGACCTCGACGTCGCCGCGCGCATCTCGCCCGACCGCGAGACCGCCTCGCCGGTGATCGCCGAGGCCGGAGCGCTCGTCACGGTGGTCCAGACTTTCGTCGCCGGAGACGCCCGCGAAGCCAATGCAGAGCTGAAGGCCCGGCCTGTCCTGGCGCCCCATGCCCGCGCCGCGACCCTGATCGCGCCCTGGATCGCCGCCGCGGCCGGGGACTGGGAGACGGCGCTGGCCGAGCCCAACCCGACCGGAGACGGGCTGACGGTCCTCTTCGGCCGCCTGCATCGGGCGGAATTGATGGAGCATCGTCGGCGTTTCGACGAAGCCGAATCCGAGCTTCACGCCCTGGCTTTCGATGCCCGGTCCGCGCCTCTGTTCCGCGCTCCGTACGGGGCGTTCCTGGAGCGTCGAGGCAAACGCGAAGAGGCCCTGGCCTTCTACGATGCGACCCTGGCGTCCGGGGCCTATGATCCCATGATCGTCGCCGCCAAGGCTCGGGTCGAGGCGCGGGGCCGGGCTCCGGCCCTGTCCGGCTATCGTCAGGGGGCCGCGCGGGCTCTGATCGTCGCCGCCCGTCAGGCCGGCGGCGAGGGCGCCAACGAGTTCGCGGTCGTCTATCTGCGCCTCGCGCTGAACCTGAACGACGAGCCGGAGACCGTCTACCTGCTAGGTCAGACCCTCGCCCAGGCCAATCTGGACACGGCGTCGCGCGCCGTCCTCGCCCGGGTGCCGCGCTCCAGCCCGGTCCTCTACGCCAGCTCCCAGATCGCCATCGGCGTCAGCCTGTCCGAGGACAAGAAGCTGGATGAGGCTCTCGCGGCCTTCCGGGCCGCAGGCGAGGTCGCTCCCGACGACCCCCGCGTCGCCTTCGTGACGGCGGGTCAACTGGTCCAGCTGAGTCGCTACGAAGAGGCTCTGACCCTGTTGAACGGCCCCTTGCTGGACACCGCGACCCAGAGCGCCGACGTCCGGTTCATGCGCGGAGCCGCCTACGAGTCCCTGGGCCGGATTCCGGAGGCGGAGGCGCAACTGTGGGCGGCCCTGCAGGAAAAGCCGAACGATCCGACCTATCTCAACTACCTCGGCTACCTCTGGGTCGACAGCGGAACGCGCGTGGCCGAAGGCGCCGAGATGATCAGCCGAGCCCACGTCGCCGATCCTGACAACGGCAACATCCAGGACAGCCTGGGTTGGGCTCTCTACCGCCAGGGTCAGTTCGACAGCGCGGTGGAAACCCTTGAGAGCGCCGTGGCCAAGGAGCCGGCCAACGCCGAGATCAACGACCATCTGGGCGACGCCTACTGGCAGGTCGGGCGTCGCCGCGAGGCGGGCTTCCAGTGGAACCGCGTCTTGACGCTGGACCCCGACGACGAACGTCGCGCCGAAGTCGAACGCAAGCTGACCGACGGGTTGCCGCTCTGACGTCCCTGACGGCGGTCGCCCGAGCCAAGGTCAACCTGTTCCTGCACGTCGGGCCGCTGGACGCGAACGGCTACCACCCGCTGGCCAGCCTGGTCGCCTTTGCCGACGCCGGGGACGTGGTCACGGTCGCCCCCTCGGACCGGCTGTCGCTGACCGTGACCGGACCCTTTGGCAAGCCTCTGGCCGGAGAGGGCGACAACCTGATCCTGAAGGCCCTGCGCGCGCTGGGTGAGGCGACCGGCGGGGGCGAACCGGCCCTGGCGGTGACCCTGGACAAGCGCCTGCCCATCGCGGCCGGTCTGGGCGGGGGATCATCGGACGCGGGGGCCGCCCTGCGTCTGGCCGACGAGGCCCTGGGACTGAACCTGGGGGACGACAGCCTGACGGCGCTGTCGCGAGCGGTCGGGGCGGACGGGCCCATGTGTCTGGCGATGCGATCGGCCTGGGCCGAAGGCGTCGGCGACCGACTGTCGTTCGAGCCCGCCTTGCCGCCGCTGCATGCCGTCTTGGCCAATCCTGGCCGGCCCTCGCCGACGGCTGCCGTCTATGGCGCCTATGACGCCGGGTCCACGCGGGCCGCGGATCGGCCCGCGCCTCCCCCGAATTGGTCATCCGGCGAAGTGATCGACTGGCTCGCCCGACAGCGGAACGATCTCCAGGCGCCCGCCGTCTCGCTGGAACCGGCCGTCGGCGAGGCTCTGTCGGCCATGGCCGCCACGGGCGCGCGTCTGACCCGGATGTCGGGCTCCGGCGCGACGGTTTTCGGGCTCTTCGAGACTGCAGACGCCGCGCGCGAGGCCGCCGGTAAGCTGCGAAAACTCCATGATAACTGGTGGATCGAACGGGCTGTATTCGGTGATGAACGGGACGAAGCGTCACAATAAATCGAAGTCAAAGCCGAGGGGCGTCAACGACGCCTGAGGTGACGCGAAGCTCTGCTTTGTCGACCCAAATAACGTTAAGTGGTGGAACCTGCACCGTGTGAAAGCCTTTCACTGGCTTCGTAACACTGAGTAACGGGTCGCGAGCGTTTCCTCCCCGACGGCCCCGCAGCATTGAAAGGATACTGTCATGCTTCGCACGCGTCTTCTGACCGCGACCGCTGCTGTCGCCCTGTTCGCCACCGGCTCCGCCTTCGCCCAGACCGCGCCGACCGCTCCGGTCGGCCCCGCCACCACCCCGCCTGTCGCCGCCGAAGAGCCGACGCAGGAGCAACCCATGGCCCCGGCCGCGCAGGCCGCTGCGCCGGCGACGACCCCCGCCGCTCCGGCCCAGACGGCCGCCGCGACCCAGAACACGGTCGTCGATGTGCTTCGCGCCAACGGCCAGTTCACGACGCTGCTGGCCGCGCTCGACGCCGCCCAGCTGACCGAGACGCTCAGCACCCAGCCGGCGATCTCCATCTTCGCCCCGACCGACGCGGCCTTCGCCGCCCTGCCGGAGGCGGACCGCGCCCGCCTGCTAGACCCGGCCAACGTCAATGAGCTCCGCCAGGTTCTGCTCTATCACGTCGTCGTCGCCGATGTTCAGTCGAGCCAGATCGAGGGCGCCAAGGGCGGCGTCCAGACCGCGGCCACCACCGAGGTTCAACTGGACGGCACGGGCGACGCCATCAAGGTCGACAACGCCACGGTGACGACGGCCGATCTCGACGCCGGCAACGGCGCCGTCTTCATCATCGACCGCGTGCTGAACCCGGCCGAGTCGATGGTCGCCGCCGGCGATGCCGAGGAAGCGACCACGCCGGCCGCTGACGACACGGAAACCGCCGCCCCGCCCGCCGAAGACGACAGCGTGGAAGCCACGCCGCCGGCAGGTGATGACATGACGGACGACTCGGCCACCGCCGACGCCATGGACGCCGACAGCGCCACCGACGAGGGCGCCGTCGCTCCGCCGCCGACCACCCCGGCCGCGCCTTCGGCCCCGGCCGCTGCGCCGACCGCGCCCATGACCTCGGCTCCGGCCGCTCCGATGACGCCGCCGGTCGCCTCGCCGATGACCGCCTCGCCGACCACGACGACCGCCACCACCCGTCCGGCGACTGGCGTGAACGCGCCGAACGGCCAACCGGCCGCGACGACGACCACGACTGTCGCTTCGCCGACCGTCCCCAACCCGACCGACGGTCAGGTGGATGATGAGGACGAAACGGACGATACGGCCACGCCGACTCCGCAAGCCTAATCAGGCCCACAGCGGTTGAGTTGGAAGGCGGCAGACCTCGAGCCTGATCGCCAAAAAGAAGCCGGGGCCGCTGCGCGGTCCCGGCTTTTGGCGTGAATCAGGCTCGAATTGTCGCTGGGGCGCGATCCGACCGGAAAACCGGGTTCCACTTTTCCGGATCGCGCCCTAGGGTCCGCCGCCTTTCTCTTTGCCCAGAAGACTGACCTCCCCGTGGCCACACCGTTCAAAGCGCCGGACAAGCCCCTGGCTTTCCAGGACCTGATCCTGACCCTTCAGAAGTATTGGGGCGAGCGAGGCTGCGCGATCCTGCAGCCGTATGACGAGCAGGTCGGCGCCGGCACCCTGCACCCGGCGACCGTGCTGCGGGCGTTGGGCACGAAGCCGTGGAAGGCCGCCTACGTCCAGCCCAGCCGCCGCCCCGGCGATGGCCGCTATGGCGAGAACCCCAACCGCCTTCAGCATTACTACCAGTTCCAGGTCATCCTGAAGCCGAACCCGGCCGACCTGCAGGATCTCTATCTGGGCTCGCTGCGCGCCATCGGCATCGACCCGGCGCTCCACGACATCCGCTTCGTGGAGGACGACTGGGAAAATCCCACCGTCGGCGCCTGGGGTCTGGGCTGGGAGGTCTGGTGCGACGGGATGGAGGTGACCCAGTTCACCTATTTCCAGGGCGTCGGCGGCATCGAGTGCGATGTCGTCTCCGGCGAGCTGACCTATGGGCTGGAGCGTCTGGCCATGTACGTCCAGGGCGTCGACAACGTCTATGACCTCAAGTTCAACGAAGACGGCCTGACCTATGGCGAGGTCTTCCTGGAGAACGAACGCCAGCAGTCCGAAGCGAACTTCCACGGCTATGATGTCGAAGGCCTGAAGCGCCGCTTCGAGGACATGGAGCGCGAGAGCGCTCGCCTGCTGGCCATGACCGGCCCGCAAGGCCAGCAGCTGGTCCTGCCCGCCTACGATCAGGTCCTCAAGGCGTCCCACCTGTTCAACCTGATGGACGCCCGCGGCGCCATCGCCGTCGCCGAACGCCAGAGCTACATCGGCCGCATCCGCGACCTCTGCAAAGCCTGCGCCCTCGCTTACGTCGAACAAGAGCGGAAAACCGCCTGATGCCTCAACTCCTCCTCGAACTGTTCTCCGAAGAGATCCCCGCCCGCATGCAGTCGGGCGCCGCGCGCGACCTGGAACGCATGGCGTCGGAACGGCTGAAGGCCGCCGGCCTGACTTGGGACGCGCTGACGACCTATGCCGGTCCGCGTCGCCTCACCCTGGTGATCGAAGGCCTGCCCGCCGCGACGCCGGATCGCTCCGAAGAGCTGAAGGGCCCGCGCGCCAACGCCCCGGAACAGGCGCTGGAAGGCTTCCTTCGCAAGACCGGCCTGACGCGCGATCAGCTGACCGAGCGCGACGGCGTCCTGTTTGCCGTCATCGACCAGAAGGGCGTCGAGACGACCGCCGTCGTCGCCGAGACGGTCGAGCACGTCATCCGCAACTTCCCCTGGCCCAAGTCGATGCGCTGGGCTGATGCGACCCTGCGATGGGTCCGCCCGCTGAAGCGGATCGTCTGCCTGTTCGACGGCAAGGTCGTGCCCTTCGCCATCGCCGACGGCTCGCCGGAGGGCCGGATCGTCAGCCGCGACACGACCGAGGGCCACCGTTTCCTCGGTTCCGGCCAGCCGTTCGCGGTCAGGGATTTCGCCGACTACCGCACCAAACTCGAACAGCAATTCGTCCTGCTCGACGTCGCCGATCGCAAGCTGAAGATCCTCGAGGCTGCCCGCGCCGCCTGCCAGGCCAAGGGTCTGGAGCTGGTCGATGACGACGGTCTGCTGGAAGAGGTCGCGGGTCTCGCCGAATGGCCGACGCCGACCCTGGGCGACATGGACCCTCAGTTCCTCGACCTGCCGCCCGAGGTCGTGCGTCTGTCGATGAAGGTGCACCAGAAATACTTCGCCGTGCGCGACCCGCAGACCGGCAAGTTGGCCCCGAACTTCATCGTCGTCGCCAATGTCGAGGCCTCGGACGGCGGCGTGGCCCTGGCCGCCGGCAACAGCCGGGTCCTGTCGGCCCGGCTGAACGACGCCCGCTTCTTCTGGGACGAGGATCAGAAGGTCGGCTTCGACGCCTGGCTGGAGAAACTCTCCGGCGTCACCTTCCACGCCAAGCTGGGCACGATGGCCAAGCGCGTCGACCGCATCTCAGCTCTTGCCCGCGAGATCGCCCCCTTGGTCGGCGCCGACGCCGATCAGGCCGAAAAGGCCGCCCGCCTCGCCAAGGCCGACCTCGCCTCCGGCATGGTCGGCGAGTTCCCGGAACTGCAGGGAATCATGGGCGGCTACTACGCCCGCGCCTTCGGCCAGCCCGACGCCATCGCCGACGCCGTCCGCGACCACTACAAACCCCAAGGCCCCGCTGACACCGTCCCGACCGCCCCCCTGACGGTCGCCGTCGCCTTGGCAGACAAGCTCGACACCCTCGTCGGCTTCTTCGCCATCGACGAAAAGCCCACCGGCTCGAAGGACCCGTTCGCGCTGAGGCGTGCGGCGCTGGGGGTTATCCGGTTGGTGCTGGACAACGGCCATCGTCTCCCGCTGACGGATGTCTGCGAGTACGCGATGCGCGGGGCCGGACCGGAGCGCCCGCTCGCTATCTCGGAGTGGACGAAGACCGCCGTTAACAACGAGAACGGTCGGAAGATGAACAGCGAGATCGAGGTCGGCTACGAAGTCGTCGCGTTCTTTGCCGACCGCCTGAAAGTCCTCCTCCGCGACCAGGGCGAACGCCACGACCTCGTGGACGCCGTCTTCGCCCTGGGCGACGACGACCTCGTGCGCATCGTGCGGCGGGTGGAGGCGCTGGACGCCTTCCTCGCCACCGACGACGGGGCGAACCTGCTGGCCGGCTACAGGCGTGCCTCCAACATCCTTAAGGCCGAAGAGAAGAAGGGCGCCGTCCCGACCGGGATGGTCCAGACCGGTCTGCCGAACCAGCCGCCCGCCGAGACCCAGCTCGCCATGGCCGTCGCCGCCGCCTCCAACGCCGTCGATCAGGCTTTGGAGACCGAGGACTTCGCCGCCGCCATGACGGCCCTGGCCGCCCTTCGCGCCCCGGTGGACGCCTTCTTTACCGACGTCCTGGTCAACTCCAACGTGGCCGAGGAGCGGGAAAACCGCCTGAAGCTGCTGGGCCAGGTCCGTGCCGTCATGGGCAAGGTCGCCGACTTCGGGCAGGTGGCAGGCTGACTCTGATCCCTCTCCCGGTGGGAGAGGGCTTGAGGCTCGCAGAGCGAAGCGATGCGTCTTCAGCCGAGAGCGTGAGGGTCGTCTCTTGCCTGTGAGGGCAAACCCTCACCCTTTCGCACAAGTCTGATCGCCTGGCGGCTCTCAGGTGCTCAAGCCCTCTCCCCACGGGAGAGGGAAGTCGTCGGGCGTCTGGAACCGAAACACGCCATCACCCTTTGTTACAGCCCGCCCTCGCCTTCGCGCTCGCAGCACGGTAGTCAGGGCGGCACGCGAGCGGGGACAACCCGCCGGCACGATCCGACTTCAGGGGACTACCGATGACTCAGTGGGTGTACGGCTTCGGCGGCGGCTCGGCCGATGGCGAGGCGTCGATGAAGAACCTTCTCGGCGGCAAGGGCGCCAACCTGGCCGAGATGGCCAAGCTGGGCCTGCCCGTGCCCCCTGGCTTCACTATCACGACCGAGGCCTGCGTCCACTATTTCTCGAACGGCGCCCAATACCCCGCTGACCTCGCCGATCAGGTCGCGGCCGGGCTGAAGACCGTCGAATCGATCGTCGGCAAGACCTTCGGCGACGCCGCTAACCCGCTCCTCGTTTCGGTCCGCTCCGGCGCCCGCGCCTCCATGCCGGGCATGATGGACACGGTCCTGAACCTCGGTCTCAACGACGAGACGGTCGAAGGACTGGCGAAGCTGTCGGGCGACCGCCGCTTCGCCTTCGACTCCTACCGCCGCTTCATCACCATGTATTCCAACGTGGTGCTCGGCCTGTCGCACGACGACTTCGAAGAGGTTCTGGACGACCACAAGGACCGTCTGGGCGTCACCGTCGACACCGACCTCTCGGCCGCCGACTGGGAGAAGGTCGTCGCCGAATACAAGACCGTGGTCGAGCGCGAGCTGGGCCGCCCCTTCCCGCAGGATCCGAAAGAACAGCTCTGGGGCGCTGTCTCGGCGGTCTTCGCCAGCTGGATGAACGACCGGGCCAAATTCTATCGTCGCATGCACGACATCCCCGAAAGCTGGGGCACCGCCGTGAACATCCAGTCGATGGTCTTCGGCAACATGGGCGAGACCTCGGCCACGGGCGTCGCCTTCACCCGCAACCCCTCGACCGGCGAGGCGCGCCTGTACGGCGAGTTCCTGATCAACGCTCAGGGCGAGGACGTCGTCGCCGGCATCCGCACGCCCCAGTCCCTGACCAAGATCGGCCGCGAGGAAATGGGGGAGACGGCCCCGTCGATGGAAGAGGCCATGCCCGAGGTCTTTGCCCAGTTCGTCGATGTCGTCGGCAAGCTGGAAAGCCACTATCGCGACATGCAGGACATCGAGTTCACGGTCGAACAGGGCCGGCTCTGGATGCTTCAGACCCGCAACGGCAAGCGCACCGCCAAGTCGGCGCTGAAGGTCGCCGTTGATCTGGCCGCCGAGGGCGTCATTTCCCAGGAAGAGGCCATCAGCCGCGTCGAACCCTCCGCGCTCGACCAGCTTCTGCACCCGACGCTGGACCCCAACGCGACCCGCAAGGTCGTGGCCGCAGGCCTGCCCGCATCTCCGGGCGCCGCCACCGGCAAGATCTGTTTCGACGCCGATGAGGCCGAGCGCCTGAACCAGCTCGGCGACGCCGTCATCCTGGTCCGCGAGGAGACCTCGCCGGAGGACATTCACGGCATGCACGCCGCGCGCGGCATCGTCACGGCGCGCGGCGGCATGACGAGCCACGCGGCCGTCGTGGCGCGCGGCATGGGCCGCCCCTGCGTTTCCGGCGCCGGCGAAATTCATATCGACGAAGCGGCCCAGACCTTCACCGCGCGCGGCCGCACCTTCAGGGCCGGCGAGGTCATCACCATCGACGGCTCCAAGGGTGAGGTTCTGGACGGCGCGGTGCCGATGATCGAGCCGGAGCTGACCGGCGACTTCCAGACCCTGATGGGCTGGGCCGACGGCGTGCGCCGCCTGAAGGTCCGCGCCAATGCCGAGACCCCGCTGGACGCCAAGACCGCGCGCGGCTTCGGCGCCGAGGGCATTGGCCTCTGCCGCACCGAGCACATGTTCTTCGACGACACCCGGATCGCCGCCGTGCGCGAGATGATCCTGGCCGATGACGAGGCCGGCCGTCGCACCGCCCTGGCGAAGATCGAGCCGTTCCAGAAGTCCGACTTCGTCGAGCTCTTCACCATCATGGCCGGCCTGCCGGTCACGGTCCGCCTGCTGGACCCGCCGCTGCACGAGTTCATCCCGCACACGGACGAGGACATCGACGCCCTGGCCGCCACATCGGGCATCGACGCCGCCAAGCTGAAGCGCCGGGCCAAGGAGTTGCACGAGACCAACCCGATGCTGGGCCACCGCGGCTGCCGCCTCGGCGTCGCCTATCCCGAAATCTACGAGATGCAGGTCCGCGCGATCCTCGAGGCCGCGCTGGAGGTGAAAAAGACCGCCGCCGAGGCTCCCATCCCGGAGATCATGCACCCCTTGGTCGCCCTGGGTCTGGAGATGAAATACCTCCGCGAACTGACCGACCGTGTGGCCAAAGATGTCTTCGCCAAGGCCGGGGACAGCGTCGAGTATCTCGTCGGCACCATGATCGAACTGCCGCGCGCGGCTCTCCGTGCGGGTGACTTGGCCGAACATGCGGAGTTCTTCTCCTTCGGCACCAATGACCTGACGCAGACGACCTTTGGCATCTCGCGCGACGACTCCGGCCGCTTCCTGCAGGCCTATATGGACAAGGGCATTTTCGAGACCGATCCCTTCGTCCGCCTGGACCAGGACGGCGTCGGCGATCTGATCCGCATCGCCGCCGAGCGGGGCGGGGCGGTTCGCGCCGACATCAAGATGGGCATCTGCGGCGAACATGGCGGCGACCCCGCCTCGATCGCCTTCTGCGAAGAGGTCGGTCTGGCCTATGTCAGCTGCTCGCCCTACCGCGTGCCGATCGCCCGTCTGGCGGCGGCCCAGGCCGCGCTCGTCTCGCGCGGCGGCGAGGCCCGCGAGAAGGACCGGTAGAACTTCCTTTCTCCCCTTGCGGGAGAAGGTGGCCGAGCGCAGCGAGGTCGGATGACGGGTCACCCCGACGCCGGAGATCAGACTTGCCAAATCCCATCACGATTGCCCGTGTGCTCGCTCATCCGTCAGCCTTCGGCTGCCACCTTTTCCCGCAAGGGGAGGTGGATCAGTGACCCGACTCTCCATCGCCGTCGTCGGCCCGGGCGCCATCGGCGGCACGGTCGCCGCCTGGCTGTCGCACAGTCCGTCGGTCGCCGCCGTGACCCTGTGCGCCCGCACGCCGCTGGACCGGCTGGAGGTCGTCGCCCCTGACGGACGTGTCATCAAGGCCAGCCCCCGCGTCGTCACGGACCCGTCGGAGATTACCGCCCCCGTCGACTGGGTGCTGGTCGCCACCAAGGCCTATGACGTCGCCGCCGCCGCGGCCTGGCTCAAGCCCCTCCTCGGCGCGGAGACCCGGGTCGCGGTGCTGCAGAATGGCGTCGAACACGTCGAGCGCTTCACCCCATTCCTCGACGCCGACCGCATCGTCCCTGTCATCGTCGACATCCCGGCCGAACGCAGTGCGCCGGGTCGCATCCACCACCGCCGCGACGGCACGGTCACCGTTCCGGCGGGCGAGGCGGGCGAGACCTTCACCTCCCTGTTCGCCAAGAGCGTCATCGAGGCCTCGACGACCGACGACTTCACCACCGTCGCCTGGACCAAGCTCAGCCTGAACTGCGCCGGCGCCATCAACGCCCTGACGCGGCAACCGGCCGGAGTGGTGCGCAAGCCCGGCGTCGCCGACCTGATGCGGGCCATGGTGTGGGAATGCGTATGCGTCGGCCGGGCGATCGGGGCCGATCTGAGCGATAATATTCCCGACTGGGTCTTGGAGCGGACCGAGAGCTCCCCGGCCGATTCTGTGAACTCTCTGCTGGGCGACCGTCTGGCAGGCCGTCGCATGGAGTGGGACGCCCGCAACGGCGTCATCGCCCGTCTCGGCACGAAGCATGGCATACCCGCACCGTTAAACAGTATGGCGGCGACCCTGCTGTCAGCGATGGAATAGGGCGATAAGGCGGCGAGTATAACGCTGTCTGTGCTCTCGTGCGCACAGTTTCTTCCTTGTAATCGCGCGGCCATGGAACGGCCCAGCCTACTACATACTTGAGCAATCGCTGGATGGGGCCGGGGCGATCAAGTCCCGCATCTAGGAGTTAAAAAGAAACAATGCGTAACATTCTTCTCGCGACCGCCGCTCTTTCTCTGATGGCTGTGCCGGCCATGGCTCAGACCGTTTCGAACCCCCAGTGGTACGGCACGGGCGGCTATACCCACCTCGACGCCGAGGGCGCCGATCTGGGCGCCATTACGGGCCGCCTCGGCGCCCGTCTGTCGCCGAACTTCGCCGTCGAAGGCGAAGGCTCGATCGGCGTGCGCGACGATGAGTTCAGCACCGCCGGAGTCACCACCAAGGTCGAGCATGACTACGATGCCGCCATCTACGGCGTCGGCATCCTGCCTGTGAGCCCGAACCTCGAACTGTTCGGCCGCCTAGGCTACGGCACCACCAAGCTCAAGGCCAGCGCAGCCGGCGTCTCGGTGGAAGAGGATGGCGAGAGCTTCAACTATGGCCTCGGCGCCAACTACATGCTCGACGCCCAGAACGGCCTGCGCGCCGACTGGACTCGCCGTGATTTCCGTGATGACGGCGGCGAGGCCGACACCTACGGCCTCAGCTACGTGCGCCGCTTCTAAGCAGAAGATCTGAGATGGAGCCCCGTCCGCATCGCGGGCGGGGCAGTTCTCACGCGGGTTCCGCGATCAGCGCCCAACGCTTCGACCCGTCGCCGAAGGGCCGGGTGAACCACTCCGAAAACGCCTCGAAAGCCTCGACCACGGCCTGGCGCAGGTCCTGCGTGACGGGTTCGCCGCGCGTGCGTTTCAAAGCCGCGACGCAGTCGATGACCGTGTCCTGATGCGCTGAGCCGCCGAGCGACTTCAGCACCATCGCCACGTCCCGGGCGAGAGATTCAAGGAAGCCGGGTTTTGCGGGCGTCTGGGTCAATCCGGACTCTCCGTCGCATCGGTGTCTTGGATGCCACAGTGCTTCTCAGAAACATCCGGCCACTGCAAGCTAAGCCGGTGTTCTGTGGGTCATCTCTTTGTGAGACTCACCGTTTGCGAACGAAGACCGTCCCCGCAGAGTAGCCTGCGCCGAAGCTGCAGATCAGCCCCACCTCACCGGTCTCGAACCCCTGCTGGTTCAGGTGGAAGGCGATGATCGAGCCGGCCGACGACGTGTTGGCGTACTCGTCCAGGATGATGACGTTCTCCTGCGGTTCCGGATCGCGACCCAGGACCTTGCGACCGATCATCTGGTTCATGTTGATGTTGGCCTGGTGCAGCCACATCCGCTTCAGGCCGGTCGGCTCGATGCCCAGCTCGCCTGCGTGGTCCACGATCATGTCGGACACCAGCGGCACCACGTCCTTGAAGACCTTGCGGCCCTGCTGGATGAACAGCTTGTCGTCCTGCTGACCGGCCGCGCGCTCCGTCGGACCCGCGCCCGTCTCCTCGGCCCAGCGGTTCAGGAAGCCGAAATTGTTGCGGATGTTGTTGGAGAAGACGGTCTTCAGCCGCGTCCCCAGAACGTCCCAGCCGCCGGGACCGGCCGTGTCCGAACTCTCCACGATCACGGCCGTGCAGACGTCGCCGAAGATGAAGTGGCTGTCCCGGTCGGTGAAGTTCAGGTGGGCGGAACAGATCTCCGGGTTCACCATCAGCACGGCTTTGACCGAGCCCGAGGCGATGAAGTCCGCCGCCGTCTTGATGCCGAAGGTGGCCGAGGAACAGGCCACGTTCATGTCGAAGCCGAAGCCCTCGATACCCAGCGCCTGCTGGATTTCGACCGCCAGGGCGGGATAGGGGCGAGGCATGTTGGAGGCGGCGCACAGGACCGCCCCGATCTCCGAGACCGGCTTGCCCCAGGCCTCGATCGCCTGACGCGCGGCCCTCACGGCCATCTCGGCCATGATCGACAGCTCGTCGTTGGACCGCTCGGGCAGGTTCGGCGCCATCCGCTTCGGATCGAGAATGCCCGCCTTGTCGAGCACGAACCGGCTCTTGATGCCCGAGGCCTTCTCGATGAACTCGACCGAGGAGGGGGTCAGGGCCGCGACGTCGCCCTCGGCGATCTGCAGCGCGTGGTCCCTGTTCCACTGATCGGCCCAGGCGTTGTAGGCCTCGACCAGTTCGGCGTTGGAGATCGACTGTTCGGGGGTGAACAGGCCGGTAGCGGCGATGACGGCGTGGGTCACTCTTTTTCGTCCCTATCGCTCGGCGCGCGGCGCCTCGCTGCTTGAGGGACATTTGAGTGTCCCTATCGCGGGCCTCGCGGAGGCTCGCTGCTTCAGGGACGGCTTGGCCCGTCCCGGTCGAGGGATGTCATCGCCCTCGTTGATGGTTTCAATAGGCCGGTGGCGGGCGGCGGTCGAGACTGGCGCGAATGCCCTTCCACCACCGCGCGATCTGGTGCGGCGGCGCGGCGGGCGGCGGATCGTTCCGGGCGGCGATCAGGGCCGCGACGAGATCTTCCGCCTCGCAAGGCCAGCCCTCGGGCGTGACGTAGATCGGATACTCGATCAGAGCGGCGGCCACGATGGCGTCAAGGCTCGACCGCCGCGTACGGCGCTCATAGGTCATCCGGTCCTGGGTCAGCCCCCAGCCGCCGTAGAAGGGTCGGCCGTATACGGCGACCGTCTTGCCCCGCAGCAGGGCCTCGAACCCCGACAGGGACGTCAGGGTCGCCAGCCCGTCGCAGGCCTCTAGACAATCGATGATGTCGAAATCGTCCGCCGTCGCATCGACCGCCTCGATCGCCGAGGCGTTCAGCATCCCCGGCCGGTTGCCGTTCATGACGTCGGGGTGGTTGCGGTAGATCAAGTATGCGTCGGGGAAGTCCGCACGCGCCGCCGCGACCAGACCCGAGTTGGTGCGAATGTCGCCGCAGCCCTTCAGGATCGACTTGTCGTTCTCGACCTGACCGACGACGAGCACCTTCTGGCGATCCGTCGGCCAATCGGGCCGCGCTTGGCTGGCCGCCAGATTGTATTTCGACAAGCCTGCCTCGACGACACGGGTTCGCAGCATCGCCGCCCGCGCCAGCATCGCCTCCGACTGCCCGCCGCCTTCGATCAGGCTCTCCAGCCGGGATGGCCGGGTCGGGTCGTAGTAGACGCCCTGATCATCCAGGGCGACGCTCAGCGCGCCGAAGAAGTCCGAGCCCAGGCCGCGCGAGCGGATGAAGCCGTCCTCCATCCGCACCACCGGCGCCCTGGCCGTCTCCGCTACGGCGGCGATCTCCGCCGTCTCCTTGCCGGCCCAGTAGATCAGCCGCCCGCCGAGAGCCTCCGCCTTGGCCGCCGCCCGGCTGGCCGAGGCGAAATACTTCATCCTCGTCTTTGGCCCGTTCAGCAGCCGCCGGATCGGCGGCCGCTTCGCCGGCGAGAAACCGACGCCCGCCCAGTAGCCCGCAAGTCGGTGCGACCGCTCGCGCAGCGAGATCAACCGCTCCACCGCGGCCTCGGCCTCGCAGCGCAGCCCTGTCACCGGATCGACGTAGCGCGGATAGGCGATCAGGGCGGCGGCCGTCACGGTCTCCAGATCGCGCGCGACCCCGCGCCGCCCTGTCTGGACCTCGTCCGTCGTCAGTCCCCAGCCGGAATAGAACGACGCGCCGAAGCATCGGACCGGCAGGCGGCGCAGCAGTGCCTCGAACCCCAGCGCCGAGGTCACGCACCACACCTCATCCACCTCGGCCAGCAGTTCCGCCGGACGCACGTCGGCGTCCAACATGGTGACGCCGGACAGGTCGGCCTCGGCGATACAGCCCTTCTTCCTGCCCGCTGCGACGGCCGGATGCCTTTTGACGATCAGCTGGGCGTCGGGGCGCTCGTCCTTCGCTGTCCGCACCATGGCGGCGAAACTCTCCGGCCCCGCCAGACCGTTGCCGATCGAGGCGTCGCCCGCCGTCTGGTCGACCAGCAAAATGCGCTTGCCCGGCCTCAAGATCGACCGATCCAGCGGCCCGCCCATATTGGTCTTCGACAGACCCGAAGCGACGATCCGCTCGATCAGGGCGCCCGCCCGCGCCCGCATCGCGCCGTCGCACCAGTCCTCGGCGGTCTCGATCAACTGCTCCAGCCGCGAGGGTCGGGTCGCGTCATAGTAGACCCCGACCTCGTCGACGATCAGGCTCAGCGACGCCGCCCCGGTCTCGCCCAGACCGATGGAGCGCAGGAAGCCGTCCTCGAGGGCGACGTAGGGCAGGCCCTTGGCCGCGGCGCGATCCCGCCCGATCTTCGAGGTGTCCTTCAGCCCCCAGCCGACCACGGCGTCGATGGCCGTAAACGGACTGGCCTTGAGGTCGAACTCGGGCAGGAAGGTCCGCAGGAAGGGAACCTCCAGAATGCCCGGCGAACACACCCAGGCGCGCCGCGGCGAACCGCCGGGCGCATCGGTGCTGAGAGGGACAGGGTGTTGCAACCGTTACGCTTTCGCCGAGCTCGGCTGCTGGTCTATCGACTGACGGCCGCGCGCGCCAGCACGGCTTGAGCCCGCGCAAGATGAAGGCGCTCGACCATGGCGCCTCCGACGCGGATCGCGCCCAGCCCCGCAGCCTCCGGCGCGGCGTATGCGTCGACGATGGTTTCGGCCTGCGCGACTTCCTCCGGGGTCGGAGAAAAAGCCGCGTGGCAGGCCTCGATCTGGTTCGGATGGATCAGGCTCTTGCCGTCGAAACCGTAGAGCCGCCCCTGCGCGCATTCCGACGCCAGCCCCTCCGGGTCGCTCAACCCATTGAAGACGCCGTCGATGGCCGCCAGCCCGTGGGCCCGCGCCGCCGCCACCGTCGCGACCAGCCATGGCTTCAGCGGTTCCCGGTCCTTCGAGGCCCCCGTGCCGAGCGCCGAGGTGAGGTCGTTGACCCCCAGCATCAGGGCCTTCAGCGGCCCTCCGGCCCCGGCGATATGTTGGAGATCGAACAGCGCCTTGGGCGTTTCGATCATGGCGCAGAGTCGCACGTCTTCAGCCATACGGGCATCATAGGCATCGACGATCCCCGGCTCCTCGACCTTGGGCGCGACGATCCAGTCCAGCGGCAGGCCGGGCAGCGCCTCCAGATCGGCCTCGCCCCATTCGGTCCCCAGCGCGTTGACCCGCACTCCGACCGCGCCCCTGAAGCCGCCGGCCCTGATCGCCGCGACCGCCGCCGCCCGCGCCTCGGCCTTCATTTCCGGCGCGACCGCGTCTTCCAGGTCCAGAACGGCCAGGTCGCACTCCAGTCCGCGCGCCTTCTCGACGGCGCGGGCGTTGGAGGCGGGCAGGAACAGCAGGCTGCGCGGGATGTCCACGCTCAGACCCGGCCGGTGACGGGCAGGAGGGCGCCGGTGATGGCGCGGGCTTCGGGCGAGGCGAGGAACAGCATGACCTCGGCCAGATCGGACGGCTGGACCCATTTCGCCGGATCCGCGTCGGGCATGTCCTTCCTGTTCTGCGGGGTGTCGAGGATCGAGGGCAGGACGGCGTTGACGGTGACCGAACTGTCCTTGGTCTCCTCGGCCAGGGCTTCCGTCAGCCGGTGCACCGCCGACTTGGAGGCTCCATAGGCCCCCATGCCTGCCGCCGCCTTCACCGCGCCGTTGGCCCCGACATTTACGATCCGCCCCTCGGCCGAGGCCTTCAGATGGGGCAGGGCGGCGCGGCTGGCGTTCAGGACGGTGGTCAGGTTGAGCGCGAACATCCTGTCCCAGGCGGGGTTGGCGTCGTCCATCGTCTGCCAGACGAAACCACCCGCGATGTTCAGCAAGGCGTCCACGCCGCCGAACTTCGCCACAACCTGGGCGATGGCCGCCTCGGCCGCGTCCGCGTCGGTCAGGTCGATCCCGCCGATCTCCAGCGCGCCCTCCGGCGCCGCCTCGCCCGTCGCATGATCGATCAGGGCGACGTTCAGTCCCCGTGCCGACGCCGCCTTGACGACGGCCTTGCCGAGGACTCCGTGGCCGCCGGTTACGACGATTGTGCGCGTGCTCATGCGGCTTCTCCTTGAACTTCATCTAGCGACCAAAGCCGCGCCGCCCCCCGCACGCCCGAGGAATCCCCCCAGACGGCCGGCGCGATCCGTCCTTCCCAATGGTCGGAGAAGGCATAGCGCTCCACCACGGCCGGCAGCCGGTCGTACAGCTCCGTCACGTTCGACATCCCGCCGCCGAGTACGAAGACGTCGGGATCCACGAGGTTGGCGGTCATGGCGATGGCGCGGCCGAGCCGATCGATATAGCGCTCCAGGCTGTCGACCGAGGCGGCTTCGCCCCCCCGCGCGGCCGCGACGATGTCGGGCGCATCCAGGCTCTGACCGGTTCTCTCACGGTGATCGCGCTGCAGGCCCGACCCCGACACCCAGGTTTCCAGACAGCCGTTGAGGCCACACCAGCACGCCGGCCCCGGCGCCTCCTCGGCGCTGGGCCACGGCAGGCTGACATGTCCGATCTCCGCGGCGACCCCGCCCGCGCCCTCGACGAGCTTTCCGTCGACGACGAGGCCGCCGCCGCAGCCGGTGCCGATGATGATGGCGAAGGCCGCCCTGGCCCCCGCCGCCGCACCGTCCGTCGCCTCCGACAGGGCCAGACAATTGGCGTCGTTGGCCAGACGCACCGGACGGCTCAGACGCGCTTCGAGGTCTTCACCGAACCTGCGCCCATTCAGATAGACGGAGTTGGCGTTCCGCATCAGGCCGGTGGCCGGCGACTGCGACCCCGGCGTGCCCATGCCGATGGAGCCGGTCCGTTCGGTCTCCGACTCGATGAAAGCGACCAGATCGGCGACCGTCTGGATGGCCGCGTCATAGTTCCCGGGATTGGGCA
The DNA here is from genome assembly GCF_027912535.1 of Brevundimonas sp. NIBR11. Taxonomy (NCBI): domain Bacteria; kingdom Pseudomonadati; phylum Pseudomonadota; class Alphaproteobacteria; order Caulobacterales; family Caulobacteraceae; genus Brevundimonas; species Brevundimonas sp. NIBR11. The sequence continues at coordinate 578,587 of NZ_CP115465.1, forward strand.
CGCGCTTTCGGGCCAGAACCACGCCGTCGGCGTCCAGCCCCACGGCCTCGATCTTTGTCCCGCCGAAATCGATCCCGATGCGCATGCGACGGCTCTAGCAGAGGATCAGGCGGCGAACACCTTCCCCAGCAGCCGTTCCAGCGCCTCCGCATCCACGGCGTCAAAAGCGGCCTTGCGCGTCGCGTCCACGTCGAACACGGCGATCAGCGCCCCCGACCCATCGAATACCGGCACCACGATCTCGCTCTCGGAGCGTCCGTCGCAGGCGATATGCCCCGGAAACGCATGCACATCCTCGACGATCTGAGTCTGCCGCGTCTCCGCCGCCGTGCCGCAGACCCCTCGCCCGAAGGCGATCCGCAGACAACCCAGCGTCCCCTGATACGGTCCGACCACGAGCTCCCGCTGCTTCGCCGGATCGACGACATAGAAGCCGGTCCAGAAATAGTCGTCGAACGCATCGGCCAGCATCGAACCGACTGTCGCCATCCGCGCGGTCACGTTCGGTTCGCCGTCCAGTACGGCCAGAATCTCCGCCTCGATCTCTGTATAGCGGGCGGCCTTATCGGCGGGGCGGTCGTCGCGGGCGACGTAGGACATGCGGACTCCGCCGGTTCGGTGAGGACGCGCGGCATATAGGTCGCAGGGGCGGCGAGCGCGAGGGAGCAAACGTCCGCGATCGATAAACCGCTGCTTTTTGACAGCTAAATATGGCCAAGCCTAATTTTGGCCATCCTGCGGCAACGCTTTGTCGCAAAACAGCGTTAACCATGATCGGAAGTTCACTGGACCAAACCGCTGGTTTGGGAAATGGTTAACGCCAAGCTGCGGTGAGCTTGGAAACGGGGCACGGGGTGAGGGGAATGCGCGACAGCGACGCGAGGGATGACGACCGCACGCGCAGCAGTCGTCTGCGCGGCCCCATCGTGGCCGTCGCCGCTGTCGCCGCCCTAGCCCTGACGGCTGGCGCCGTCGCCAGCTGCAGTGATTCGGGGGCGCAGTTCTGGCGCCGTGGCGACAACGCCGCCGCCAACGCCTGCCCCCGGCCGCAATCCGTGACCGGATCGGAGTTCAATGCCCAGGAAGCCGGCCTGCGCCAGCTGCGCCGCGCGGCTTTCCGGGGCGACTTCTTCGCCCAGCTGGAGCTCGGCTCTCGCTACGCCGCCCTGCGCGCCACCGACAAGAATATCGAGGACCCGATCGAAAGCGCGGTCTGGACCGGTCTGGCGCTGGCCAATGACGAGGGCTACGCCCCGATCAACCGGGCGGATCGCGGCGGCCTGTTCGGCGGGCTGCGCAACGTCTCGCGCTACGACGATTGTCGCGCCTGGGAACGCCACGTGGCCTACCAGCGACTGGACGCTCAACTCTCACGGATGACGATGGAGGAGCAGGCCGAGGTCCGGAACCGCATCATCTACGTCCTGTCGACCCAGGACGCGGAAGGCTTTCGCACTCTGGCCCGCTTGCATGACGCCCTCTACGGCCCCTTCGGCGAGCCCCAGGACAACGCCCAGGCGCGCGAGGCCTGGGGCCGCAATGCCGGCGGCCAGCCGGATCGTCGCCGCACCGGCTACTACGCGGCGACCAGTCTGTTTCCGCGCAATGACGTAGATGCCTACCTGTACAACTACCTCGCGGTTCAGACGGGCGATGTCGGCGCCTATGTCCTGCTCAAGGACTTCGAACGCTCGTCGCCCGGCCGGTCGCGCTACGGCGCCTTCGTCGAGGCCAAGGCGCGGCAGTGGGTGCCGCCGTTCGAATTCTACCCGAACGAGGCTCCGGCCTCGGGCGTGCCCTTCTCGGACGAGAGCCGCCCGCGCGGCGACGCCTATGAATATGCCCTGGGCCGGATGACCGAACTGCCCTTCGTCCACGTTGGTCGCGCCCTGCGCTACCTCGGCGTGACGGAGGAGGTGGTCCAGGCTCCCGACAAGCTGTCGGCACGCCAGATCCAGTCGCTGGAGGCCATGCTCGGCCACAACATGGAGTCGCGCCTCTCCTATCTGGAGATGGTGCGCGCCATCCAGCTGGCGGCGGTCAACGGTTCGTCGGAGGCCCAGCTCGTGCTGGCCGTCATGTATTCCGAAGGCATCGGCGTCCCGACCGACTACGCTCGCGCCTTCCATTGGTACACCCAGGCCGACAAGCAGGGCTCGCCTGAGGCCAAATTCGCCATCTCCACCTATTTCGCCCTCGGCGTCGCCGGGGTGGCGAATCAGGACAAGGCGGAGGCCGTCGCCTCTCGTATCGATTCGGCGCTGGCCGGCTTCGGCCCATCCGCCTCTCGCCTGCAGGCGGTCCTCGCCCAGGTTTCCCGTTCGCAGCGCCGCTAAGGAGGGGCGAAAGATGAAGACCTTCAGCCTCAGCCTCTTCGCCCTGGCCCTCGCCGCAGGAATGACGGCCGCCGCGCCCGAGGCCGAGGCCCAGACCCCCGCCCGCGTCGAAAGCCAGACCCGGCCGAACTTCGGCCTGCTGCTCGACCCGCCGGCCAGCCGTTCGCGCCCGTCCCGCCAGTCGGGTCGCTGGAACTACGGCGCGCATCGCCCCGACTGGCGTCCTGGCTACCAGCCGCCCTACGGCGGCCCGTTCCGGCCGGGCGCCGAGGAAATCGTCCTGGTCGACTGCGGCGGCAATCCCGGCACCAACGCTGTCGAGGACGCCGTGCGTCGCGTGCGGCCCGGCGGCACCCTGGTGATCCGCGCCCGCGCCGGCGCCTGCGTCGGTTGGCTCAACGTCGACAAGCCCATGACCATCATCGGCGAGGGCGGCTTCGACCCGCGTCGCTGGAACGAGACCACGCCCGCCGTGCTTCAGGCGCCCGACGGCATGCCCTGCATCACCGTGGCCTCCGGCGTCCGGCTGGAACTGCGCGATATCGTCCTGTCCTCGCCGCGAGGCGGGGACGCGGCCTGTATCGTCAGCTACGGCGGCTCCGTCATCGGCAATCGCCTCGGCATCCGCCACGCGGGCGACGAGGCGGCCATCTACGCCGACGGCGGCGAGGTCGATCTGCGCGACACCGTCATCGACGCCCAGACCATCGCCCCGGCCATCTATGCCGACGGCGCGACGCTGACGACCTGGGAAGCCGTCATCTCCGGCGCCCAGTCGGGCATCGAGATCCTGATCGGCGGCACGGGCCAGCCGTCACGCATCGATTCCACGACTATCAGCGGGACCGAGAACGCCGCCGGCTACGGCCCGCGTTCGATCGGCGTCCTCGTGCGCTCGCGTCGCGATCTGGGTCGGGTGGACGTCACCAACACCCGCATCTGCGGCTTCACCGAGGGCGTCGCGGTCGAGGGCGCGGCCCTGACCGTCTCCCACTCCAAGATCTGCCGGGCCGACCGGGGCGCCATCGTCTACAACGGCGAGCTGACCCTGACCGACAGCCGCGTTCGGGCCGAGGCCGTCGGCGTCGCCGTATCCTCGGGCCGCGCCACCGTCCGCAACAACACCTTCGTCGGGGTGCGCGAGGTCTTCTATCGCGACTACCGCGCCCAGCTGGACGTCTCCAGCAATCGTGTCTGGTCCGACCAGCTGTGTCGCCCGCGCTGGGAGCCGCGCTACCGCGACCGCTATGCGCCACAGTGGTACCAGCGTCCCGATCAGGGCTACGAATGCCAATTCACCGCCTACCCGCGCGACTGGTGGGACGAGATGGACGGCGCCTACGGCGACCCCTACGCGTCGAACGCCTATCTCCCGGACAACTATGGCCGGTTCCAGCAGGGCTACGGCTGGTACGATCAGAACGGCCGCTACATCGACGACAACCAGTCCCGCGGCGACGACCGCTGGCGCGACCGTCGCCGCCGGTAGCGGCAGGATGTCGCACCTGGGGCAAAAACGCGGCGTTGATGCGTCCGAAGCTTCGCTGATGCGTATCTGCTTGATCAGGCCCTCTCCGGCCGTTTGAAGGAAGACGTTGATGATGAAGACCTTCGCCGCCGTGAGCGCGGCCGCTCTCGCCGTGGTCGCCATGCCCGCCGCTGCCCAGGATTGGTCCGGCGCCTATTTCGGCGGTTTCGCCGGCTATCAGGGCCTCGGTGAGCAGGAGGGCGAGACCGTCCGTTTCGACACCAATCTGGACGGCACCTACGGCGACACCGTGCGCACGACTGCCGCAGCCGACGCCTTCTCGCCCGGCTTCTGCGACGGTCAGCCGAATGACAACAACGCCGCCGCCGGTTGCGAAGGCGACGACGACGGCAACGGCGAGTTCGGCCTGCGTTTCGGCTATGACTGGCAGGCCGGCCCCATCGTCTTCGGCGTCGTCGGCGACGCCGGCACGAGCAGCCTGGAAGACCGCGTCACCGCCTTCTCGACCACTCCGGCCAACTATGTCTTCGAGCGCGAGACTCAGTACCTGCTCGCCGCCCGCGTGCGCCTCGGCTACGCCATGGGCCGCTATCTTCCCTATGTGACCGGCGGCTACGCCACGGCCCGTCTGGAGAACAACTTCTCCAGCTCGAACGTCGCCAACAGCTTCGCCCCGCGCACGGACGAGACCGACGCCACAGGCTACCAAATCGGCGGCGGCATTGAGACCAAGGTCAGCGACCGCATCAGCCTGGGCGTGGAATACCTCTATTCCGACCTGGAAGAGGACGATCCCTACATCGTCCGCACCGGCCCCGGCACCGCCCCGGCCACCAACCCGTTCCTGCTGGTGAATTCGCAAGGCACGGACATGCGCCGCTCGAGCGAGAACCTCGAACTGCATTCCTTCCGCGTGACGGCCGCCGTCCGCTTCTAAAGGCTCCGAACCGGGCGCTCGCATCCCCCCGGAGCGCTCCCGACGGCCCGGCCCCTTCACAGGAGCCGGGCCGCTTCTTTGTCGGGAGGGTGGTAGGCCCGGAGGGACTCGAACCCCCAACCAGACCGTTATGAGCGGTCGGCTCTAACCATTGAGCTACGGGCCCCCGATGGCGAGGGATCGGCCTAGCAGGGGCCGCCGCGCCGGGAAAGGGCCGCGACACTGTCGGCGATTTCATTCCGATGAACGGTTCCTGCCAGCGGACCCCGTCCCGCCGTTCAGGCGTTCAAGGCCAAGGTTCGGCCACGGCTCGCGCAGAGAACGGGGGCCGTCACCGTTTCGCTTCTCGATGAGGACCTCCCCATGACCCGCACCTTCAAGGCCTCCTTCCTGGCCAAGATGATGGCTGCGACGGCCCTGACGTTCGTCGCTGCGCCCGCCTTCGCCCAGTCCGCCCCGACCACTCCGATGCAGGTGCACGCCATGGCCGCCCAGCCCGCCCTCAACCTCTCGGCCTATGGCGAGGTCAAGGTCGCGCCCGACATGGCCACCATCACCTTCGGCGTCACGACGGAGGCCCCGACGGCCCAGGCCGCCATGGCCGACAACGCTCGCCGCATGCAGGAGGTCTTCGCCGCCCTCAGCCGCGCCGGCATCGCCGATCGCGACATCCAGACCTCCGGCCTGAACCTGTCGCCCCAGTACGACTACCAGAATGACCAGCCGCCCCGTCTGCGCGGCTACCAGGCTTCGAACCAGGTCACGGTGGTCATCAACGACCTGACGAAGGTCGGTTCGACCGCCGACGCGGTGGTCGGCGCCGGGGTCAACCAGATCAACGGCATTTCCTTTGGCCTCAAGGATCCCAAGGGCGCCGAGGATCAGGCCCGCGTCCTCGCCGTCCGCGCCCTGCAGGACAAGGCGCGCCTCTACGCCCAGGCCCTGGGCGTCGAATTGGGCGCCGTCCGCTCGCTGAACGAAGGCGGCGGCTACACGCCCCAGCCGCCGATGCCGATGTACGCGTTGCGGGTTCAAGCCACCTCGGCCGATGCGTCCACGCCGGTTTCCGCGGGCGAGATGACCATCCGGATCGACATCACCGGGACCTACGATCTGGGTCGATAGTCGCTCAGTCTCCCTCTCCCCTTGCGGGAGAGGGAGATCGCGCACGGCGGCGAAGCCGTCGTTACGGCGCGATCGGGCGAGGGGTCGCGCCGGCTTCACCGGTAAGTTCAGCCAAACCCCTCACCCGCCGGCGCAAGAACGATCGCTGCGCTCTCGCGCGCCGCCAACCCTCTCTCGCAAGAGGAGAGTCGTTAATCGACACATGAACTGTTGCAGTTCAAAAATCGCCCCCTATGTTACCGTTCGAGCAACAGCGCGGAGGGATGTCCCCCCGCGGGGAGACCAAGACGATGATCGAGCGCAGACCGTTCGAAAGCCTGGGCGGCGCCAACCATGGCTGGCTGAACGCCAAACACCATTTCTCCTTCGCCAACTACTATGATCCGAACCGGATGAGCTGGGGCAATCTGCGCGTCTGGAACGACGACGAGATCGCCGCCGGGTCGGGCTTCCCACCGCATCCCCACTCGGACATGGAGATCATCACCTACGTCCGCGAAGGGGCGATCACCCACGAGGACAGCCTGGGCAACAAGGGCCGCACCGAGGCCGGCGACGTCCAGGTGATGAGCGCCGGCACGGGCATCCGCCACGCCGAGTACAATGCCGAAGCCACCACCACGACCCTGTTCCAGATCTGGATCGAGCCGACCAAGCGCGGCGAGAAACCCAGCTGGGGCGCCAAACCCTTCCCCAAGGGCGATCGCTCGGGTCAGTTCGTGGTCCTGGCCTCCGGTTTCGACGGCGACATCGAGGGCAAGGGTGGCGACGCCCTGCCGATCCGCACGGACGCCCGTCTGGTCGCCGCGACCCTGAAGGCCGGCGAAAGCGCGACCTATCCTCTGGGCGCCAACCGTCGCGGCTATCTGGTCCCGGCGGTGGGTCAGGTCGAGGTCAACGGCGTCCGCCTGAACGCCCGCGACGGCGCGGCCATCACCGACGAGGCGACGATCACGGTCACCGCCGTCAACGACGCGGAGATCGTCCTGGTCGACGCGGCCTGACCGCCTTGCACTTCGGCCCGTGCGGCGTAGCTTCGCCGTACGGGCCGCACCGCTTCAACGCGGTCCTTCACAACGACAGGGGCTGAAACACATGAACATTTTCAATGGCGCGTCGAAATACCAATCCCAGGCGCTGGCGATCCTTCGCATCGTCACCGGTCTGACCTTCATGGCCCACGGCATCATCAAGCTGTTCGGCTTCCCTGCGGGCGCCCAGCCGGGCCAGCAGGAAATCATGTCCCTCATGGGCGTGGCCGGCCTTCTGGAAGGCGTCGGCGGCCTTTTGATCGTCCTCGGCCTGTTCACCCGTCCGACCGCCTTCATCCTCTCGGGCATGATGGCGGTCGCCTATTTCATGGCCCACTTCCCGCAGAGCTTCTATCCGGCCGTGAACGGCGGCGATGCGGCCATCCTGTTCAGCTTCATCTTCCTCTACCTGGTGACGTCGGGCCCCGGCGCCTGGAGCCTCGACAAGCGATAAGGCGACGCCAGAAACGAGAAAGGCCGGCGGATGATGCGATCCGCCGGCCTTTTGCTTGTCCGGGCGGTGGTCCTTACAGGACGCCGATCATGCTCGCGACCAGCGGGTGCCGGACGATGTCGCCCTCGGCCAGACGCACCACCGAGATCTCAGGCACGACCTCCAGCCGGGCCGCGATATCGGCCAGCCCCGAAACGCCGGGCAGAAGGTCCGACTGATGCGGGTCGCCCGTCACGACCATGGTCGAATGCCAGCCCAGGCGCGTCAGCAGCATCTTCAACTGGGTGTAGGTGCAGTTCTGCGCCTCATCGACGACGACGAAGGCGTTGTTCAGCGTGCGGCCGCGCATATAGCCGATCGGGGCGATCTCGATCAGGCCCTCCGCCATCAGGGCGCCGACCCTTTTCATCGACAGCCGGTCCGACAGGGCGTCGTACAGGGGGCGCAGATAGGGGGCCAGCTTGTCCTCCATCGCGCCGGGCAGGAAGCCGATCGACTCACCCGCCTCCACCGCCGGGCGGCTCAGCACGATGCGCCCGACCTTGCCGGCTTCCAGCGCCTCCACAGCCTTGGCGACGGCCAGATAGGTCTTGCCCGTGCCTGCCGGGCCCAGCGCGAGGGTCAGGTTGTGGGCGTCGATGGCGTTCAGCAGCGCGGCCTGTCCCTCGGACTTGGGCTTCAGCGTCTTCAGATAGGCCTGATCGCGGTCGTCGTTCGATGGATGGGGCGACCAGCCGCCGCGCGTGTGGGGTGTCGGCAAGCGGCGGACTTTCGTGTCCTGGCCATAATCGGGACCGTCAAAAGCTCCGCCTTCGCGAGCTTGACGCTTCAGGGCTGCACGCTTGGTCATCAACGCCTCCAGGGCATGAAAAAAGGCGATGCTGCGAAAGCATCGCCTCGAACGAGGGTGGGGAGGAGAGGGAAGGCGACGACAGGCCGTCCCGGGTCGGCGATGTATCCCACATCCGACGGGCATGCCCGCCGCCGAACCGAAAGCGCCACTCGACGTCCCCCGACATCTGACCGGACCGGGATTGATCCGGCTTCGGATTCAGGGCCGAAATGGCGACCTCGAATCGCATCAACAGAGTGATGCTATCGTGGTTAGCGAAGGGTTAAACCCCTCACAGGCTTGAGAATAGGGTGATGCTTCGATGACGATCTATTCGCTGGCGGACAAGAAACCGCAGCTTCCGCCAGAGGGCGAATACTGGATCGCGGACAGTGCTGATGTCGTAGGAGACGTGATTCTGAAGTCGGGCGCCAGCGTCTGGTTCGGCGCCGTCGTCCGCGCCGACAACGAGACCATGACCATCGGCGAGAACACCAACATCCAGGACGCCAGCGTCCTGCACTCCGATCCGGGTTCGCCCCTGGTCATCGGCCGCGATGTGACCGTGGGCCACAAGGTCATGCTTCACGGCTGCACGATCGGCGACAACACCCTGATCGGCATCGGCTCGGTGATCCTGAACCGGGCGGTGATCGGAAAGAACTGCCTGATCGGCGCCAACACCCTCATTCCCGAGGGCAAGGTGATCCCCGACGGGTCGCTGGTCATGGGCCAGCCGGGCAAGGTCGTCCGCGAACTGACCGAGGCCCAGATCGCCGGTCTGGCGATGTCGGCTCAGCACTATGTGCAGAACTGGCGGCGATACGCGGCGGAGCTGATCCCCCTGTCATAGGACCTGACCCCTCTGCCGAAGGCAAAGGGCGCAACCATCTTACCCCATCAACGCATGCCGAAAATTCCCGAGCCGCTCTAACGTATTAACAAGAACTGCAGCTCAATTCTCGACGCTCCTCACGCCCGTGCGACAATGCCCATGGTCTTTGACATCGCAAACCCCAATCCGACTTAACGGACTATCCCGACTCCAGACTCCGGAGTCTGGTGATTTCGACTAGGCGATCCGCCGCCCATCTAGGGCCGCCAGGGTCAACGGCGCGCGGCTCGGCAGTCCAACGCCGATCGACAGGCGCGCCGAGAGGGGCCCGACCGCTTCGGAGCGACGCTCCTGCTCCATGATCGGCTGATAAAGGCCGATCAGGCGATTCGGCGTCCCGTCCGGCCGACGCACGGGGGCGATGACGATCTCCAGCACGCCTCTCAGGCGCGCCGCCTCGGCGACCATCACGACGGGGCGAGCCTCCCGGAAGATCTGGACCACGGCGTCGGCCACCAGGGGCCGGCTGTCCGGCGCCCACAGCTCCAGCCAGGACACGCCGCGCATCGGCCGGGCGTGCAGGGTCTCGATCCAGGCTCCCGCCAGCCTGAAGGTCGCGCCCTCCGTGGCGCGGTCCGCCGTGAACAGTTGCGGGACCAGCCGCCCCATGCCCATCGGCTCGAAGGCCGCGCGCGCGGGAATCCGACCGGCCTCGGGCAAGGCCGCCCAGTGATCGATCAGTGTCTGCGTGCCGGGATGAAACATCGTCCTCGCCTTCGGCGGGTGAGGGGCAAGGGCCGGACCAGCCTCAAGCAGCGAGCGGCCGCGCCGCGAGCGTCAGGCGAACAAGAATGGCGACTAACGGAAACGAAACACCTTTGCCGCCAGATGTCAGGCTGAACCGGCCCGCGCCCAGCGTGACGCCGTAGAGTTTTTGCAGGAGGCCTGCCCATGCGGATCAAGACCTGGCTGATAGCGGCCGCCGCCGGCGCCGGCCTTTGGGGGCTGGCCAGCGCGGCCGGCTCGGCCCAATGCAACTCTGGCTGCCAGCCGCCCCCGCCGCCGTGCGATATGGGCTGCAACCCGCCGCCGCCTCCGCCCCCTCCGCCGCCCCCGCCGGACTGCTGCACGCACCCCGGGCCGCCGGACTATCCCCCGCCGGGCGACATCAACATCAACGTCAACGTCAATGCCAACGCCAACGCCAACGCCAATGCCGCGGCGCGTGCGGGCATCAACGCCCGCGTCGGCGGCTACGGCAACATCCGCGGCGGAGGCGGCGCGGCCTACTTCAACGTCGACCAGCCCTACCCGACCGTCATCCAGAATCTGAATGTCGAGGCCGGCGCCGTCGCCCAAGTCATCCGTGTTCCGTACGAAGCCCGCCGTCGCTGGGAGAAGCGCGTCGTCATCCAGGCGTTCTGCATCGATGACCGCAACATTCCCCACCCCGCGTCTCAGGTGATCCCCGACCGCGACATCGCCGACAGCTATGAGGGCGAACTGTACCGCTGCATCGCCGGCACCCATCTGCAGGTCACCTGGTCGGAGTGGTCGTCGTCCTACGGCCAGGCCGGCTACGGCGGTCCGGGCGGTCCCGGCGGCCCGGGCGGCGGCGAGACCTTCGCCTGCGAGAAGGGCAACGCCCTGTGGCGCTCGCGAACCGGCGAGATCACCTGCCGCATCCAGCGCGAGGAGCGCGACTGCAACGAACGGTCTCTTCTGCGTCGCTACGGCGCGGGCGTGAAGGTCGTCACGTGGGTCCGCGAAGAGGTCTACACCGAATACCGCGAGGAAACCGTGATGGCCCAAGGCGCCGCCATCGTCGGCGCGACCATGATGCTGGACGGCGGCGTCGGCGGCCGGGTGTTCTGAACGGCGGACAACGGCGCGTTCAGCCTGGGCGCATCAGTCCGGGCGTAAGGTCTGATCGTCGGTCATCGCCGGCGATCCTGAGTGAAGACTTGGCCCCGGAGCGAAAGCCCCGGGGCCTTTTTCGTCTTACTGAGCCGGAGCCGGGAGGCTGGCGGATACGACCGAGGCGCGCCAAGCCTTGGACGGGACCAGATAACGCTGCGCCAGGGCCTGGATGTCGGCCGGCGTGACCGCTTCCAGATCCGAGATGTGGCTGGTGATCTCGCCGGGCGTGTTCGGCCGGCTGGATAGCTCGCCGAGCATGGACAGCCAGTAATCGTTGCCGGCCTGGCTGCGACGCAGAGCCTCGACCTGAGGGGTACGGGCCCGGTTCAGCTCATCCTCGGTGATCGGCGTATCGCGTAACGAAGCGGCGATGGCGTCGACCTCGGTGAAGAACGGACCCTGGTTCTCCGGCGTGGTCTGGGCCGTGACGTAGATCGAGCCGTAGTTTGCATAGACATCCGACGCCGACGAACCCGAGCCCGGGCTGTAGGCCAGGGCCAGTTCCTCGCGGATCCGGGCCAGGACACGAAGCTCCATGACGGCCGACAGCAGATTCACCCGACGCGCTTCGGTCTCATCCTCGACCGAATCCGCCGTCGGCCAGGCGACGTAGCCCAGGGCCTGTTCGGCCGGACCGTTGTGGGTCAGGCGGATCGGTTCTGGCGTACCGGCGGGGAAGCGAAGGACATCGGCGCCCGGAGCGTGCGGCGCGGCCGGGCCGCGCGTCGGCAGGGCGGCCAGGGTCGAACCCACGGCGGCGACGGCGTCATCCACCGTCGTGTCGCCGACTATGACGACCTCGATAGGACCCGAGGCCAGACCGGCCGTGAGGCCGGCCTTCAACTGTTCGTTGGTCCAGCCGGCGATGTCGGCGGCGGTTGGGAAGGCCTGACGCGCATCGCCGGACGCCAGAAGCGAGGACGACTGGATGGCGAAGGCCCCGCCGGGCGTGGCCATCTGCTGGGCCAGGATTTGCGGGAAGAAAGCCTTGATCTGCTCGAACGGCGCCGGGCGCAGGCCGGGATCGGTCAGGTAGGCGGTCAGAATCTGCATCTCGAGCTGCAGGTCCTGGGGCCGGGTGGCGCCGCTCAGCTGATAGCTGTCGCCGCCGACCGAGAAGTTGGCGCCATAGATGCGGCCGCTCAGCACGCGGGCCAGCTCGTCGGCGGTCAGGCGGCCGAGACCCCCGGCGGTGTAGGTGAACCCGGCCAGGGACTGGATGTCGGGTCGCTCGGGCGACAGGCCCAGCTCGCCGATGCCGGTACGCACGCTGATCAGGATCTGTTCGTCGCGGAAGTCGGTCGGCTTGACCACCAGGCGCGTGCCGTTGGCGAAGGTGACGACGGTCGTGCCGATCTCCGCGATCTCCTGACGGCCGGTCGGCTGGGCGGCGGCGCCGAAGCTCGCGTACGGCCATTCCAGAGCGGCTTGCTCGGCTCGGGCGGTGACCGGCACGGCCTGCGACGCGGCGAGCATGGCGGTGACGGCGGCCTCTCCGCCCTCGATGGGTTCGGGCGTGACGACCAGGGCCAGGGGGCCCTGACCTTCGAAGACCGCGCGCACGGCGGTGTCGACGGCGGCGGGCGTCAGGCCTTCGACGGCGGCGTTGAAGATGTCGAGATTGGTTTGGGGCGCGGTGAAGACCCGATCGTCGTTGATGCTGTTCAGAAGGCCGGCGGCGAGGCCGGTCGTCGTTCGGGTGGCGGCGGCGGCGACGGCGTTCTGCAGAGCGGTCCGGTTGTCGGTGATCTCGCGCGCCAGTTCGGCCTGCGTGACCCCGAACTCGACGAGGCGACGCTTCTCCTGCTCGATCGCTTCCAGCGCGCGTTGCAGCCCGCCCGGATTGAAGTTGGCCGAGATCGTGCCGACATCGAAGCTGTCGACCCACGACTGGGCGCCCGCGCTGCCGCTGATGAACGGCGGGTTGTCGGCGCGGGCCAGTTCGCCGAGGCGACGGTTCAGAACCGCCAGACCGAGCCCGCGGCGGATGCGCGAGGCGCGCTCGTCCACCGTATCGGGATCGAGGTCCGGAGACTGGATCCAGTTGATCTGGATGGAGGACTGCACGCCCGGTTCGACCAGGATGCGGGTCTCGGCGTCGCGCGGGGCGACCGTGCCCAGGTCAGGTTCGGGACCATCCGGGGCGGACGGCTGCCAGCTTTCGAAGGCGCCTCGAATCTTGGCCTCCATCTGATCGACGTCGAAGTCGCCGACGGCGATCATGGTGGCGCGCGAGGGACGGTAATAGGCCTCGTAGAAGTTGACGAAGCGCTCGCGCGGCGCGGTGCGGATGACTTCCATATCCCCGATCGGGATCCGCGAGGAGACGCGCTGGCCCGGCCCGAGCAGGGCCAACTGGGCGATCAGGGCCCGCAGCCCCGGCGAGTTGCGGGTGCGCTCCTCGCCCTGGATCACGCCGCGTTCGGCCTCGATCTGGTCGGGGGCCATCAGGGCCTCGGACACCTGTTCGCGCATGATGCGTAGGGCGGTATCGACCGTCTCGTCGTTCGTGCGCGGCAGGTCGAGCTGGTAGAAGGTCTGGTCGAAGCCTGTCTGGGCGTTGGTGTCGGCGCCGAAGGCCAGGCCCAGACGCTCCAGGATCGCCAGGAGCTCGTTCTCCGGGATATTGGTCGTCCCGTTGAAGGCCATGTGCTCCATGAAGTGGGCGAGGCCCCGCTGGTTCTCTTCTTCCATCAGCGAGCCCGCATCGATGCGCAGCCGAAGGCTGGCCTGACCCGGAGGCGTGGCGTTCCTCAGGATCGCATAGCGCATGCCGTTGGGCAGGATGCCGAAGCGGACGTTCGAATCGGCGGGAATATCACTGGCCGCCTGGGCCCAGGGGTCGGACGGCTCAGCCGTGGTCTGGGCCGCCGCGGGCAGGGCGCTCAGAAGCGCCAGGCCAGAGGCGGCGGCAAGAAGAAGACGGCGGGCGTTGGACATGCAGGCTCCGGTGGAACGGACCGCACCGGGGTCGGCGCGGCGGAACGAGGTTGACGATAGACAGCCGACGGCCCCCCGCCGGTTGTCGTCACCTTCGCTCCGAACCGGCGCGGGTGTAAAATGAACTTTACGTCAGGTTCCGGGGCGCGAAACGTAGAAGGTGGCCGAGTTGCCGATGGCGTTCGCGCCCGTGGCCACCGAACGGCCGCTGCCGCGGACGGTCGTCGCTGCGGTGGCCGAGACGGTGCCGGAGTTCGTCTGGCTGTTGGTGACGTCCATCTGGCCATCGCACTGGGAGCAGGCGTAGCCGGTCACCGAGTTGCCGACGGCCTCGGCCGCGACATAGGCGTCGTAACCGTAGGCGCCCTCGAAGGTCGAGCTCACTTCGACGCCGCCCGAGTTCACCTGGGAGTTGTCGATCTCCAGATAGCGGTCGTTATTCCCGATGGAGACCTCGTTGCCCGTGCCATAGGCGTTCGAGGTCGCCGCGCCGAAGTCGTAGCTGGTGACGCGGCTGGCGGTCTGAATCTGCGAGAGGTTCGACTGGTCCGTGGTCACGACGGCCGAGCCGCCCTGATTGTACAGCAGCGCCTGGTTGCCCGTGGCGCGCGCCCGGCCGGCCAGGTCCCAGGCATTTCCGGAGTTGGCGCTTGTGGAGGCGGTGACCTGATCGCCGGACTGGCGCTGGCGGATGGTCAGGTCCTGACTGGAAGCGAGGCCGGAGTTCACCGTGACGACGTTGCCGGCTGACTGGCTTATGAACTCTCCCGTCTCGGGGATGTATTGCGTCCCGGCGAAGTTCGAGGCGCGCACGCCGGCGGCGGAGTTCTGGATCACCGTGCCCTCGACGCGCGAGCCGCTGGCGCCCAGCGAGGTCGTGTTGGCGATGGCCGTGACGCCGACCGAAGCGCCGCCGATCAACCGGGCCGAGGATCCCGTGATGGTCGACGAGGCGGTGACCTCGGACGGACCGACGGTCTGCGTCGCGTCAATGCTCAGATCGGCGCCATAGGCCCCGGCGCCCAGATAGGTCCCGCGCGCCTGGGTCGTCGCATTGACGGGCCCCTGGGTGTCGCCGGTCAGGGTCATCGTCGTCGTGGCGGAGGTATTGCCGCGCATGGTCTGCTGGGACGACAGCTCCAACTCGCCGTTCTCGACCGTCCCAGACAGGGTGACGCCCTGAGCCGCGACATTGACGCCGACCTCGCCGGTGGCGCCTTCGACATTCAGGGTCTGGCCCGCGATGACGTCGCCGAGCTGAAGCTGCTGGTTCAGGACGATCGATCGGTCCTGCTGCGCGCTGGCCTCAGTAGCGGCTACGACGCACAGCGCCGTCGCGGCCAGAGTGCCAGCGAGACGGATCGGCGCGAGTCTGGCCATTGTTCGTTCCCGTGTTGTCGTAGGCGGCGTAGTAGCCGCCGGTCGCGCCTACCGTGTTCAGCGGATCGTTGGCCGCATCGATGCAGACCTCCGGTCCCGGTGCGCCGTACAGATTGGCCATCATCTCCAGAGTGGCGCGCTCGATCAGGGCGCGGACCGCCAGCCCGACGGGCTCCATCGCGCCGGTGCCGGCCGACACATCGAAGACGTTGCCGTTGAGGAAGTCGAACATGCCGGCCGAGACTTCGCGGCCGATGATCTGCTTCTGGTAGGAGATGACGTCGACCACTTCGAGCGTGGTGGTCTGGACCAGACGCAGGTCAAGGGCGACGTTCATCACATAGACCTTGCCCTGGATGATGCCGGACCCCGGCACGTCGGTATCGGTCTCGCCCACCCCGGCGTCGAAACCGGCCGAGCGGATGTTGTAGTTCATCTCGGTGATGCCGCCGACGATGTAGAAGTCCGAGCCCGGCACCTGACCCGCCAAGATGCGGCGGTAGTTGGCGTCGGCGGGCGCGTCGGGGCCTTCGTCGCCGATCAGGCGGTTGTTGGCGTAGCGGAGCTCCATCTCCGAGATGGAGGTGTCGTAGCGCTCGACCATCCGCGCGCCGGCCTTGGCCAGGGCGGAGTTGGCCATCAGCGAAGCGCCCTGGGTGATCTGGCGACCGCCGTCTGACGAGACCGAGCCCGTGTAGTCGCCGATCCGGCCCACCGCCATGCGCGGCGAGGGCAAATTATATCGACGCGCGTAGTCGGCCAGGCAGTAGAGCGCCTGGGAGTAGGGGGTCGAGTTGGACGTCACCGGCGCATTGCCGATCGGTCGGGCGTAGAGGCCGCCCGGGCCCGCCACCGGACTGACGCAGGCGGACAGGAGTGCGGCGACCGCAGCGGCGACGACGCCGCTCCGCAACCGGGGACGAAGCGTGCGCGCGATCATTCGAGACCTGTCAGTGTGCCGGTCAGATCCGTGCGGGCGCTGACATTGCCCGTATTGGTCTGACGCGAGTTTACGATGACCGTGTTGTGGCTGCCCTGGACCACCACGTTCAGATTGTTGCCGATGGCCGTGGAGCCGGCGATCGTCGTGCCCTGAGAGCCACCGGCTCCGGAATAGGTCTGGGACACGCCCCCG